>CAIWVZ010000263.1 GCA_903916245.1 uncultured Planctomycetota bacterium
GTTCCATCACACCCATGAAATTGCCCATCGGAATCCTCCGTGTCGTGCTTTGGTCGGCGACGGCCGGCCTCCTCGCGTCGACCGGCTGGCTTCTCGTCGTCGAGTTCAAGGAAAAGGGGATGCGCGCGGAACGCAAAGTCGCGTTCGAGCGCACGATGGCCGCGGAGCTCGGCAAGATCCGCTCTTCGGCGACCGGCAGTTTCAAATCGAACGATCGACGCGTCTTGACGGAGACGTCGCTCCTCGGCGGCGTGAAGTTCAAGCCCAAGGAAGAGTCGCGCCCCGCGGCGGTGGCGGAAGTGAAGCCCGTCAACCCCGTGGAAGAAACCGTCAAGGTCATCGCGATTCGTTGTTCTCCGGACGCCTCCGAATCGAGCGTCGCCCTCGCGCCGAAGGCGGCGGGCGTGACGATCACCGAACGCCTGGTTTTCACGGTCGGAGAAACGGTGCCTTTCGCGGGCGACGCGGTGATCAAGGCCATCCGCGAACGTGAAGTGGTGTTCGAACTCGCCGGCAAGACGACCGTGCTCCGTTGCAGCGATCAGCCGCCGGAAACGGGGGCCGCGGCGGCGACGGCTCTGAAGCCGGGTACGATCCCGTCGACGTTGACGGAAATCGCCACCCTTATCGAGACGAAGCCGGGTACGGGCACGACCAAGATCCCTCGCGCGGCGGCCGCCGGACTCGCCGCTCAGGGCGAAAAAGCGTTCGACGGCGTCCGCTTCTCGACGACCGAACTCGAAGGCGGCAAGACGGCGCTCCAACTCGATACGCCGAATCCGCTCATGCAGCAGCACGGTGCGCAGGCGGGGGACATCCTCATGTCGATCGACGGCTACCCGATGAGTTCGCGCGGCGAGGTCGTCGACTACGTGAAGCGGAATCCGGGGAAGAGCCGCTTCGAAGTCATGTTCCTGCGCAAGGGCGCGAAACTTTCGCGGACGATCGTCGTCGAACGTTGAACTCGGGATGACGGCGCGTTTTCGCCTCGCGGACGTCGGCAACACGCGACTGGCGATGGCCTCCGTTTCTCCCGCGGGATTTCCCGAGAGTCCGCTCCGCATCGCCGTTCCGATCGCCGATCCTTCGGCGCTCGCTCCCGCATCTCCGCACGAGGAGTTGCATCTCGTCACGGTGCACCCCGCTTTCCGGACCACGGTTCGTCCTCGCCTCGAAGCCGCGGGCTGGTCGCGGATCGTGGTGTGGGGAGAAGACGTCGAAATCCCCGTGCGCCACGGCTACCCGTCGGGGACTCGTCCCGGAGCGGATCGGCTCGCGGCCGCGGCCGCGGCGTTCCGTCGCGCGCGCCGAGGTTGCGTCGTCATCGACGCCGGTACGGCGGTGACCGTCGACGTGGTCGATGCCGACGGTACCTTCGTCGGTGGAGCGATCGCGCCCGGCCGGCGCGCCCTCGCCGCCGGTCTCCGAGGGGCGGCACCCGGACTGCCGCTCGTCGATGTGCCGCCGTCGCCGACGCCGTTCCCCGGCGTTTCGACCGCGGCTTGTCTCGAAGCGGGTTTGTCGGCGGGTTTCGGCGGACTTCTGCGCACGCTCGCCGAATCCGCGCGCGCGGCGGCGGGTCCCGCGGCTCCGGTGTTCGTCACGGGAGGTGACGCCGACGCGGTGCTGCGCTATGTTCCCGACGTCGGAATGGAACACGTCGACGCCCTCGTGCTTGAAGGCGTCGCCGTCTTCGCCGGCCTCCTTCACTGACGTGCACCGATTCTCCGCAGGACTCCTGACGCCCGAAGGGGAGGGCGGCCTCGCCGTCTTCCGCCTCGACGGCGACGGCGTTCCGGAAGTGTTGGACGCGATCTTCCGCCCGAAGTCGGGCAAGCCCCGAACCACGGACGTGCCGTTGTTCGGAACGTTGTTCGACGGAGACGTCAAACTCGACGAAGCCGTGGTCCGGGTGCACGCGACGGCGCCGACCGCCCGCGCGGACATCTCGGTGCACGGCGGCGCCTGGGTTTCGGGGCGGCTCGAAGCCTTGTTCGCTCGACTCGGCGCCGCGCCGCTCGATCCGGACGCTGCGTCCGATTTTCCGCGTCGACTCGGCGGAGGACTCTTGCGTCGGGAAGCGTCGCAACTGCTCGAGCGCGCCGTGGCACCCCGCCAGGTGAGCCTCGCGCTCGCGTTGCTTTCCGGCACCTTCACCAACGAACTCGCGTCCATTCGTGCTTCGATCGCTTCGGGAGCCGCCGATGCGAAGGTGATCCTGCCGCGCGTCGAGACGCTCGTCGCCCGCGGTCGTTTCGGACTCGCGTGCGCCTCTCCGCCGACGGTATCGCTCGTCGGTGTTCCGAACGCCGGGAAATCCACGCTTTTCAATGCGCTTTGCGGCGAAAACCGCGCGGTCGTCGCGCCGCGCGCCGGAACCACGCGGGACCGCATCGAAGCCCCGATGATCGCGGGGGACGACGCGGTCGCGCTCGTCGACGGCGCGGGCCTGCGCGACGCGTCCGATCCCGTCGAGCGGGCGGGCGTCGCTCTGGCCGTCGAATCCGCCGCTTCCGCCGACGCGTTGATCGCCGCGGTGCGGGCCGACCTCGCGCTTGAGGAACAAGAATCGACGTTGACTTTGGCGCGCAATCGCGCCGCGGTCCACGTGGTCACGATGGGCGACGTCGCGGATCCGAATCCCGTGGTCGCCGCGTTGGCGCGACGCGGCGTGCCCGCGCTCGTCGTCGCGCGCGGCGATGCGAGGAGTTTGGAAACGCTGCGTCGTCGTGTCGTCGCGGCCACGCCGCTCGGTGCCCCCTTCGTCACGGCACAGCCGATGCCGTGGCTCCCGCGGCACCTGCGGGCCCTCGGCGCGACGCGCGCCGCCCTCGAAGCGGGTGCGCGCGCCGAAGCCGTGCGGGAACTCGACCTTCTCCTCGGGGACGCGTCGTGAAACGCGACTTGATCGCCATCGGCGACCTGAGCGACCGCGACATTCTGCGGTTGATCGCGCAGGCGACCGAAATCGCCGCCGCTCCGAAGGCGTTCGCCCGTGCGCTCGACGGAGCTCTTCTCGCGACGTTGGTCCTCGAACCGTCGACGCGCACCCGGCTTTCGTTCGAGGCCGCGATGCTTCGGCTCGGGGGACGGGTCATCACGTCCGCCGACCCGAAGACGTCTTCCGCCGCTAAAGGGGAGACCCTCGCCGACAGCATCCGGATGGTGGGTGCGTACGCGGACGCGATCGTGCTTCGCCACCCCCATGCCGGGGCGGCTCGACTCGCCGCACGCCTTTCGCCGGTTCCCGTCGTGAACGCCGGCGACGGCGGCCACGAGCACCCGACGCAGACATTGGTGGATCTCTTCACCTTGGTCCGAGAGAAGGGGAAACTCGACGGATTGTTCGTCGTCCTCTACGGCGACCTCCGGTTCGGACGGACCACGCACTCCCTCGCGCGGGCGCTGACCCGCTTCGGGGCCACGGTGTTGGCCCTGTCCGAACCCGGGCTGCACCTGCCCGACTACGTCCTCGACGGCGTACGGCAGGCGGGCGGATCGGTGGCGGACGTCGAAGTTTCCGGTCTCGAGGGGCTCGTCGGCGGACGCCCCCGGGGGGCCTTGCTCGCTCCGAAGGGGCGCACGATCGGTCGGGCGACGCTCGCGCTCGAAGCGGATCAAGTGGACGCCCTCTACGTCACCCGCCTTCAGAAAGAACGTCTCCCGTCCGGGGCCGGGGGGCTGCGAGCGCTTCCGCTCATCGATCGGGTGTTTCTCGAGGCGGCCCCGTTCCGGCGGGCGGTCGTCCTGCATCCTCTGCCGCGGGTGGACGAAATCCATCGGACCCTCGACGACGACCCTCGCGCGGCGTACTTCCGGCAAGCGGCGGCGGGCGTTCCGATGCGGATGGCGATCCTGGGCACGGTTCTCGGGGTATTTGCCCCTCTCGACGCGCCCCCGGAGGCCCCGGCGTCCGTCGCGGACGCCCCCCCTTGCGGGGAGGCCGCCTGCATCGCCGCGACCGAGCCCCACGCCGTCCCGGCCGAAGCCTTCGCCGGTCCCGACGGCCGTCTTCGGTGTGCGTGGTGCGAACATCCGCTCGACTGAGTCGGAGCCCCTCCCGGCGTACGGCATGCCGATTGCGGGTTCGTCCCCCGAATCGTGGTGGGCGGGTTTGACACCCGGTGTCGGATGTACCTAGAATCCCCCGCCCCAAAGGGAAGGGGGTGCGGTCGCCGGACCATCCGTGCGCCACGCCCTCCGTCAGTTGACATGCGCACACTCCTCGGAAGAGGGGCGGTGCTTTGGAGAAACGTTCACATGACCCGAGGCTTCAAGCGGGGGATGGCCCGCTCGGTGGCTCTCCTCCTCGCTTCCGTCACGCTCGCGATCGCGGGTTGCGGCGGTGCGGGAAATTCTTCGACCGGCGGCGGCGGCGGTACGACGCCTCCTTCGGCTCCCACGGTGACGGCGGTGTCCTACCTCGGGTTCAGCCCCGCGCCGTCCGGAAACGCCAACGCGGGTGTGCCGCTGCCCGGGCTCTACACGGACCAGGCGGTCGAACTCACGTTCTCGCAGCCCATCGACAACACGGCCTTCGGCGGGTTCTACACCTCCGGCGGCACTCCGGTCGAGTTCCAAGGCGTGGCGCCGGTCTCCGGTCAGACGGTGCCCTACTTCGCGTTCCGTAATCAGTGGTCGGGACAATTCCCGCCCACGACGACGGTGCCGAACTGCCGTGACTCTCTCCAACTTTGGGAAAACAACGGCAACCAAGTTCGGTTCCAGAACTACATCGTCGGACGTCACCGCGACAAGCCGAACACGCTCGTCGTCGATCCGGTCGTCGACGGCACGAAGGCGAACATCTTCAATCTGCTTCCGAGCACGGGCTTCGCCGCCGTGACGGAATACGTCTTCCTGATCCCGAACTCCGGTCTCGCGACCAACGGCATCACCGCGGCCGGAACGCCGGCTGCGGCGTTCGGCCCGGCGACGCAATTCGCGCTTCCGGTCGTGACCACGACCTTCACGA
>CAIWVZ010000264.1 GCA_903916245.1 uncultured Planctomycetota bacterium
CCGCCGAAGTGACGCCATGGAACGCCTTCCCGACGACGAGGAACTGTTCGAGAAAGCCGCGCGCCGCGCGGGTTGGGTGGACGACGCGCAGGTGACGCAGGCGCGTAACGTTCAGGCGAAGATGCGGGAACTCGGCGTCGCTCCGAAATCTCTCGGGGTCGTCCTCCTCGAAACCGGTCAACTGACCCGGGAACGCTTCGACGATCTGACGGAACAGGTGGCGCGGATCAAGGCGGCCTTCCGGCTGCCGGGCTACAAATTGCTCGAGAAACTCGGTACGGGTTCCATGGGCACCGTCTACAAGGCGCGTCAACTCACGCTCGACCGCATCGTCGCCGTGAAGATCCTCGCGCCGTGGCTCGCGGAGAATCCCGGATACGTCCGGCGATTCGAGAAGGAGGCGCGGGTCATCGCTCGCCTCAACCATCCGAACGTGGTGCAGGGATTCGACGCCGACGAACGCGCGGGGATCCGCTTTTTTTCGATGGAATACTGCGATGGGCCCACGCTTCTGCAGGTTCTCGAACGGGGCGGGGCGATGGACGAAGATCGGGCGATCGCCATCGTCACCCAGATCGCGCGCGCTCTCGACCACGCGCATGAAAACGGACTCGTCCATCGCGACGTGAAGCCCGACAACATCATGTTGGTGGAAGGCGGCGTCGCGAAACTCTGCGATCTCGGACTCGCGAAGGACACCGTCGTCGAAGGGGGATCGACGGATCGAGGCGTCACCATCGGGACGCCGAACTACATCTCACCGGAGCAGGCGCGCGGCGATGCCGAGATCGACATCCGAAGCGACATCTATGCGCTCGGTGCGACCTTCTACCACTTGCTGACGGGCGTGCCGCCGTTCGACGGACCCAATCCGACGGTCGTGATGGTGAAGCATCTGAACGAGCCGCCGGTGCCTCCGCGGGACCGCGTCGCGACGGTCCACGGAGCGACCGAACGTGTCGTACTCAAGATGCTCGCGAAGGCCCCGAAGGACCGCTATCAGACACCCGCCGAACTTCTCGACGACCTCGAAGCTTTGCCGGAGCGTGAACATCGCCCCGTGAAGGACTTCGGACGCATCGGTACGGGGCCGCGCCCGTCCGGAGTTCGTAAATTCCACCGTTTCCGCCGTTGATCAGACGGCGGCGGCGATGCGGAGAAGCTGTTCGAGCAGCGCGCGCAGATCGGTGAGGACGAGGGCGTTGTCGGCGTCGGATTGAGCGCGACTCGGATCCTCGTGAACCTCGAAGAAGAAGCCGTCGACGCCGACCGCCGCCGCCGCACGCGCGAGGTGCGGCACCATGGTGCGGTCGCCGCCCGTGCGGTCGCCGTGCGCGCCGGGTTGTTGCACCGAATGCGTCGCGTCGAAGATGACGGGAACGTCGAGGGCCCGCATTTTCGGAAGACCGCGGAAATCGTTGACGAGCGTGTTGTAGCCGAACGACGTTCCGCGTTCGGTGATCATCACGTTGGGGTTCCCGGAGTCGCGGACCTTCGCGATGATCGGCTTCACGTCCCAAGGCGCGAGGAACTGCCCCTTCTTCACGTTGACGATGCGGCCGGTGCGCGCCGCTTCGATGATCAGGTCCGTTTGGCGACAGAGGAACGCCGGGATCTGGAGGATGTCCGCGACTTCGGCGACGGCCGCGCATTGTGCGGTTTCGTGGACGTCCGTGACGATGGGCACGTCGAGGGTGCGCTTCACTTCGGCGAGGAGGGCGAGGCCGTCCTTCATGCCCGGGCCGCGGAATCCCTTGATCGACGAGCGGTTCGCCTTGTCGAAGGACGCCTTGAACACGAAGGTGATCGGCAATCCCGCGAGGCTCTCCTTCAGCGCACGCGCTTGCCGCAGCGTGTCTTCCGGCGACTCGAGGACGCAGAGTCCCGCGAGGACGAGCCAAGGTTGTTCACGGCCCACGGAAATGCGGCCGTCGGTGATCGGAGTCGGTGCGGGGACGTTGGGAATCATGCGCGTTTCACCGGAGGTGCGAGAAGGGTGCAGCCGTTCGGTCGAATGCCGATGCGGATCGGCGTCGTTCCGATGTAGTCGCCGTCGGCTTCGACGGCGCACGGCGTGTCGGACGTCACGACGAAGGACGTTCCGGAACCGTAGGTCGCGAGGGCTTTCGGGGCTTCGCGTCGCCAGGCCGCGAAGGTGGAATAGGCGAGCAGCGCGGCCTTCGAGGGACTCTTGTATCCGATCCAGTGGAGGAGGCCGTCGTCGGGCTTCGCCGCGGGGGTCACGCTGAACAGTCCGCCGTAGTTGCGGGTGTTCGTGATGATCGCGCCGTGGTGGGGAATGGGCTCTCGGATGCCGTCGATCTCGACGTGCAGCGTCGGGGAGCGGAAGTTCCACAGCGTCGACAGAGCGGGGGCCACGTAGGTGGCCATGCTGATCGGTCCGCGGCGCTTTTCGCAGATCGCTTGGACGATCGCACCGTCGAAGCCGATGCCGACCATCGCGAGGAAACAGCGGTCGTTGACCGTGCCGACGTCGAAGGGGCGGGGCACACCGCGGGCGGCGCGGCGTGCGGCTTCGGCCGGACGCGCGTAAACGCCGAGGTCGCGAGCGACGACGTTCGCCGTGCCCACCGGGATGATGCCGGCGGGGAAACCCGCGGGCAGTCCCGTAACGACCTCGTTCAAGGTCCCGTCGCCGCCGACGGCGAAGACGGCGTCGTGATCGGTCGCGGACTCCGCCGCGAATCGCGTGGCGTCGCCGGGAGCACCCGTCGGTCGAATCGTCGCCGCGATGCCGAGCGTACCGAACTCGGCGGCGGCTTCACGGGCCGCCCGAAGTCCCCGGCCGCTGCCGGAGATCGGATTCACGATGAGACAGACCTTTTTCACCCCCGGGTGATAGCAACGACAGCTCCTTCGCGCGACGGGCGAGCCTTGCCGGGGGATGGCGCCCCGGTTGCAATGGGCCCATGAACGTCCATCCTCTCGCCTCCGACGACGGCCGTCCGCCCGATCTCCTCGTGGTCCTCGCCCCCGGCGACGAGCTGCACGCCTCGATGATCGAGGCCGCCCGGCAATTCGACGTGCGGGGGGCGATGGTGTCGGGAATCGGGGCCGTCGACGACCTCGAACTCGGTTATTTCACCCTTCCGGAGAAGGTCTACGTCCGGCGCGTCGTGAAGCACCGCGTCGAGGCCGTCTCCCTCATGGGCAATCTGTCGATGAAGGACGAGGCGCCGTTCCTGC
>CAIWVZ010000265.1 GCA_903916245.1 uncultured Planctomycetota bacterium
AATCCGCGTCGTCTACGACGATCCACGTCGCAAAGTCGACGGATTCGGGCGCGTGCTCGCCCACCTTCTCGTGCGCAAAGGCACGACGTGGATCCACGCGAACGTCGAGATGGTGCGGCAAGGGCTCTCGCCCTACTTCGTCAAGTACGGACGCTGCATGGTGTGGGACGCGGCGTACGAGGCCGCCCAATCGGAAGCCCGTGCGGCGAAGCGCGGTATCTGGGATAGCCGCCCGTGGAATCCGGAAGACCCCCGCGCGCGCTACGGGTCGTACGACGACTACGAGGTGCGCCTCGCATGGTGGGCCGAGCGCGCCCGCGATCTCGCGAAGGCGGCCGAACAGCGCAAGACTCGGGACGATCTCTATCTCCTCGGCGATGCGGATGAAGGTCGACGCTTGGCCGCGGCGGAAGGCAAGACCGTCACGGTCTTCGGTTCGCATTCGACCAGGAAGAACGCATCCGGGCTGGTCCTCTACGGACTCTCGCATTTGAAGGACGACGATTTCCTCATCGTCGGAAGCGCCGCCGAGATCGAGGCGACCGGGATCACGGCGCAAGAAGGCAACCTCGTCTGGGTCACCGGAACCGTCTCGATCTACCGCGGGCGTCCTCAATTCAAGATCGGTCCGAAGTCTCCCGTCGTCGTCCGTCGTACGTGGCCGCCCGCGGCCGAGAGCCGTCCCGTCGGCGAACCCCGTTGAGCCGTCCGCGCACACCCTTCGAAGCTCTGATCACGCGCGTCACGCGCGATCGTGAAGAAGTCGTCTTCTTCGCGCTGTGCGCGCTCGTCGGTATCGCGGGGGCGTTCCTCGGCGAGTTGTTCAAATGGTCCGTCGACCTGCTTCGGATCCTCATCGCTCCCGGGAGCAACGTCCTCGATTCGTTCGTCGCGCTTCCCGGCTGGGCCCGTATCGCGGTTCCCGCCGTCGGCGCGCTCTGCGCCGGGTGGCTCCTCGTGCACCTACCCGGCGCCCGCACGACGTCGGGCGGCGTCCCCGAGGTGATGGAAATCGTCCGGCTCGGCAAGAAGTCCCTGCAGTTCCGTCCGGTCATCAACAAATGCGCCGCCGCGCTCTGCGCCATCGGCACCGGATGTTCGCTCGGACGCGAAGGACCGATCATTCAGCTCGCCACGGCGACCGCCGCGCGTTTCGGACGTCTGCTCCCGCTCTCGGAAGAATCGTGGCGACTTTTGACGGCGGGCGGCGTCGCCGCCGGTGTCGCGGCCGCCTACCGCACGCCGCTCGCGGCCACCCTCTTCGTGGTCGAGATCATCATCGGACGCCTCAACGTCCGCGTCCTCGGTGCCGCCGCGACGTCGGCGTTCGTCGCCGTCATCACGCGCGATATCGTCTTCGGCACCGACGAAGCGCTGTACGCCGTGGGTTCCCTCGAGCCCTTCCGCATCCGAAGTCTCGGCGAGATTCTCGGGTGGGGCGGTCTCGGACTCGCGACGGGTGTCGTCGCCGTCCTCTTCCAACTCGCACTCCAAGGCGGGACCTGGACGTTCTCCAAGCTGAACCTCCCCGTACCGGTGAAAACGCTGCTCGGCGGACTCGCCGTCGGTTGGATCGGCTTCCATTGGCCGGAAATCTTCGGGAACGGCTACGACGCGTCACGACGCATGGCCCTCGGAGTCACCCCCCTCGGGCTCGACTTCCATGCGGGATGGTCGCTCGCGGGCACGCTCGGGGCGTTGGTGCTGCTCAAGATCATCGCGACCGCGGGGTCCGTTTCGGTCGGTCTTCCCGGAGGCATCTTCACGCCGACGCTGTTCGTCGGGGCCGCGACGGGGCTCCTCGCGGGAGAAGGCTTCCGCGCCTTGGCGCCCGGCGCGACGGGACCGGCCGCCGACTGGGCGCTCTTCGGCATGGCGGGCGCACTCGCCGCCACGATGCACGCACCGCTTCTTTCGACCGTGATGCTCGTCGAACTCTGCGACGATCATCACCGCCTCCCCGCCCTCCTCGCCGTCAGCCTCGTGGCGTACGCGACGGCGCGCGCCCTACGCAACACGTCGATCTACACCGACGAACTACGGCGCAAGGGCGTCGCGACGGAAGGCAGCGCGGAGGCTCGTCTCCTCGGGTCGATGCGCGTCGGCGATCTGATGCGCTCCGACGTTTCGACGATCGCGATGTCGATGCCGTTCGCGGAAGTCTCCGCACGCTTCGCGGCGATTCGCAGCACGCTTCTCTACGTGACCGACGAACGACAGCGTCTCGTCGGCGCGATCGATCTTCACGACGTGAAGAACGCCGAAGCGTCTCCCGAAAACAACCTGCTCGTCATCGCGTCCGATCTCGCGAAGCCGATTCCGGTCGCCTACCCGGACGAGAAGATCATCGACGTCAATCGTCGACTTTGGCTTCAGGATGTCGGACACATTCCGGTCGTCAAGTCCGCGGACGATCCGACGTGGTGCGGACTGCTCACGCGCCGCGACATCCTCGGCGCCGTCGACCGCGAGATCCTCCGACGCAACATCTTCATGGCGCCCGTACAACAAGCCGGCGCGGCACGCCCCGACTGGTTCGAACTTCCTCTCGGCGGGCGGATGGAAACGGTGAAGGTGCCCGCCGCGCTGTGGGGCAAGTCGCTTTCCGAATCCGAACTCGGACGCAAGTACAACGTCATGGTGCTCGCGATCCAGCGGACGGGACGCTACGGGGGCATCGAACGCCGCCTCGCGACGCCGGACTGGATCCTCGAAGAAGGCGATCACATCGTCATCCTCGGCCCCGAGGCCGCCGTCGCCTCTCTCTTGTCCGGCCTGCTCCCCGCCGACACCGGATCCTGACGGATGCTCCCGCTCGCGATCGCGGCCCTCGCCGTCGCCGTCGAGATCAACGACGGTCTCGGGCATCCCGCGGCCTTCGTCGCCCTCGCCGTCGCCTGCATCGCGGCCGTCCTGGCGCTGCGCCGTCCGGGCGACCCCGTTTCGACACGAAGTCTCGGCATCGTCGTCGCCCTGTTCGGGGCGGCACCGTGGATCAACGCCCTTCCGTCGGCGACCGCGACGTCGGCCGGAGTCGTCGCGCCGACGTGGATCCTCGTCGCATGGTCGCTCGGAGCGACGGCCGTCGCCGTCGCCGCCTTCGACCGACTGTCTCCCCGAGCCGCGCTCTTCGCGGCCGGGGGCGCGTGCGCCTTGGTCGGGGCATGGACGATCCGTGCGGTGCCGGTCCCCCACATCGACGTGTGGTGGTCGCAGAACGCCGGTATCGATCTTTGGCTTTCGGGAGGCAATCCGTACACGTCGAGTTTCCCGGATCTCTACGACGATCCGAACGGATACGCGCTCGGCATCGTGCGCGACGGCCGCGTGTTCTTGGGGTATCCCTATCCACCGGTTTCCCTCCTTTGCGACGCGCCGTTCCGCGCTCTCTTCGGAGACATCCGTTGGGGGCATCTCACGGCCACCGTGCTTACCGGCGCGATCATCGCGGGGCGACGCCCCGACGCCCGATCCGTCGCCTGCGCGGGGGCGTTTCTTCTCGTCCCGCGCCAAGCGTTCATCGTCGAGTCGGCGTGGATGGATCCTTGGGTCGCCTTGTTCGGCGTCACGACGATGCGACTTCTCGATCGCCCCGGACTTCTGAAGGGCGCCGTCGCGGGGCTGTTCCTCGCATCGAAGCCGTCGATGATCCCGGTGGTCGGGGCGTTCCTCCTCGCGGGACTGCCCGTCCGCGAACTCGTCGCGACCTCGACGGTCGCGCTCCTCGCCGGAATCGCGGTGATCCTTCCGTTTCGCCTCCCGGACCCGGCCGCCTTCGATCTTTCCACGTGGCGCGTCGTGGCCGCGATGGGCACCCATCCGCTTTCTCTGAGTTTCCCGGCGCCGATCAAAGCCGCCTTCGGAGTCGACGCGGGAGCGACCGTGGGATTCGTCCTCGCACCGATCGCGGCTTGGTGGGCGGGGCGAGGCGGGGTACGCGGGCCGTCCGTGGTCGCCGCGGCCTTCGCGGTCGGCCTGCTCCTCTTCTTCGCCTGGAACAAGTTCGCGTGGTGCAACTACTACGCCACCGTCCTCGCGCTTCTCGCGGTCGCGACGGCGATGTCCGAGGATGCGACGTCCAAGGTGGACGGAAAAAGAGCGACGGGCCGCCCCGCGTGATGCGGAACGGCCCGTCGGATGGGCGCTACTGGACTCGAACCAGTGA
>CAIWVZ010000266.1 GCA_903916245.1 uncultured Planctomycetota bacterium
AAGGCCGGTGAGGTCATCAGCTGCACCGTCTTCAAGGCCGGCGATCTCGTCGACGCGATCGGTTGGCTCAAGGGCCGTGGAACGGCGGGCGTCATGAAGCGTCACGGCTTCGGCGGTCGTCCGGCTTCGCACGGTCACATGTGCCACCGCCGCCCGGGTTCGATCGGTATGCACTCCGATCCGGGTCGCGTCTTCAAGGGCAAGAAGATGGCGGGCCACTACGGCACCACCCGTCAAACGACCAAGAACCTCGAAATCGTGGTCGTCGACGAGGAGAACAATCTCCTCCTCGTGAAGGGCGCCATCCCGGGGCCGACCGGCGGTCTCGTCTGCGTGCAGACGGCCAAGACCGGCGTCAAGAAGGTCAAGAAGGCGCAGGGCCTCGACCTCAAGAAGAAGAATCCCCAGAAGGCCTCGGCGGCCAAGGGTAAGAAGTGATGGGCGCCATGGACATTCCTCACATGAAGGGCGGCAAGACGGGCAAGATGTCCGTCGACACCGCGTTCCTCGGGGAGAAGGTGCTCGCCCGCACGCTGTTCAACGCCGTCGTCATGTACGAGGCGAACAAGCGTCAGGGCACGCACGACACCTTGACCCGCGCCGAAGTCGCGCGCGCCAAGAAGCCCCTGTTCAAGCAGAAGCACACCGGCAACGCGCGCGTCAAGCACCCCCAGGTGCCCCAGTGCCGCGGCGGTGGTGTCGCTCACGGTCCGCATCCCCGCGAGTATCGCTACGCGCTCCCGCGCAAGGCTCTCCGCGTCGCGCTGCGCTCGGCTCTGCTCTCGAAGTTCCGCGATTCCCAGGTCATCGCGGTCGAAAGCCTCGCGCTCTCGGCTCCGAAGACCAAAGACATCGCCAAGACCCTCAAGGTCGCCGGTTGCGGCGCGTCGTGCCTCATCGTGGTGCGCGAAGCGGACCGCAATCTCCTCCTCGCGGTGCGCAACCTGCCCCGCGTGAAGGTGATGTCGGCTCGGGAACTGAACGCCTACGAAGTCGCGCTCCATCGCCACATCCTCGTCACCGAGGACGGCTTGGCCGCGCTCAAGGAGATCCACGGCAATGCGTGATCCCCAAGGCATCATCGTGCGTCCTCTCATGACCGAGAAGAACATGGATCGCGTGCAGAAGCGCTCGGTCTACAGCTTCGAGGTAGTCGAGGATGCGAACAAGGTGGAAATCCGCTCGGCCGTCGAGAAACTCTTCAACGTGAAGGTGACCGACGTCCGCACGCTCGTGAAGAAGGGCCGCGTCAAGCGCGTCGGCCTGCGCGAAGTTCAGCGCGCGAGCGTGAAGAAGGCGATCGTCCAGCTCAAGGAAGGCGACAAGATCGACATCCTGTGATCCTCACGGATCACCGAGGGCACGACTCATGGCACTCCGCAGGTTCAAGCCAACTTCCCCCGCGCGCCGTCTCGGCTCGGTCATCGACTTCAAGTCGGAGATCCAGCGCGTGGCGCCGGAAAAGTCGCTCGTTCAGCCCAAGAAGGGCACGGGCGGCCGTAATGCGCACGGCCACGTTACGTCGCGTCACCGCGGCGGTGGTCACAAGCAGCAGTATCGCGTGATCGACTTCCGTCGCGACAAGGACGGCGTCCCCGCCGTCGTCGCGTCGGTCGAATACGATCCGAACCGCTCGGCGAACATCGCCCTGCTCCACTACGCCGACGGCGAGAAGCGCTACATCCTCGCGCCGCTCGGACTGACGGTCGGTCAGAAGGTGGAATCCGGTTCGGGCGTCGATCCGCGCCCGGGTAATGCGATGCCCCTCGCCGACATCCCCGTCGGTGTGGAAATCCACAACATCGAGCTCCGCCCCGGCAAGGGCGGGCAGATGGTGCGCAGCGCGGGCATGGTCGCCCGCCTCGTGGCGAAGGAAGGCGATTACGCCACCATCCTTCTCCCGTCCACGGAAATGCGCATGGTGCCGCTCAAGTGCCGCGCGACGCTCGGCACGATCGGCAATCTCGACCACATCAACGTCCGCATCGGCAAGGCCGGTCGCAGCCGTTGGCTCGGCATCCGTCCCTGGAGCCGCGGTTCCGCTCAGAACCCGATCGCCCACCCGATGGGTGGTGGTGAAGGTCGCCGTAACGGCGGTCGTCACCCGGTGTCTCCGTGGGGCAAGCTCGCCAAGGGTGGCAAGACCCGCAAGAAGAAGGCGGCTTCGAACCGCTTCATCGTGCGCGGCCGCAAGAAGGCAAGGTGATCCATGAGCCGTTCCACAAAGAAGGGCCCGTACGTCGACGAGCGCATCCTGGCGCGCACCCGCGCGTTCAAGGACACCAAGCGCGCCGCCGAAGGCATCAAGACCTGGAATCGGGCTTGCACGATCACGCCCGAATTCATCGGAACCACCTATCTCGTCCACAACGGCCGGACCTTCCAGAAGGTCTACGTGACGGAAGAGATGGTCGGCCACAAGCTCGGCGAGTTCGCTCCGACGCGCACGTTCCGCGGACACGGAGAGAACAAGAAGGGAGATGCCAATGCCAAGTAATGGTCACGGCATCGGCAACGAGCCCTACCGCGCGGCCCACAACTACGCCCCGGTGACGGCCCGTAAGGCCATGCTCATCGCGACGCTCGTTCGCGGCAAGTCGGTGAACGCGGCGCTCGAACAGCTCCGCTTCGTCAACCGCCGCGCTTCCGCGCTCTTCGCGAAGGTCATCGAATCCGCGGTCGCGAACGCCCGTCAGGGCGGCGTGTCCGATCTCAACGGTCTCTTCGTGAAGACCGCGATGGCGAACGAAGGCCCGCTCAAGCAGCGCCGCATGCGCTTCCGCCCGGGTCCTCAGGGCCGCGCGCGTCCGATCCGCAAGCGCACCAGCCACCTCATCGTCGTTCTCGGTGTCAGCGAGACCGCGCGCAAGCCGCGCGCCCGTCGCGCGGCCAAGGGTGCCGATTCGGCGTCGAAGACGTCGAAGGGGAATTGATCACATGGGACAAAAGGTTCACCCCCTCGGATTCCGCATCGGCGTGACCGAGCGTTGGCGCTCCCGCTGGAACGCCAAGAAGAAGGACTTCCCTCGCACCCTGAAGGAAGACCAACTCATCCGTACGCACCTCAAGAAGGCGTACAACTTCGCCGGCATCTCGATGATCGAAATCGAGCGGAACGGGGACACCACCACGGTGATCGTCCACTCGGCCCGCCCGGGAATCCTCATCGGCAAGAAGGGCGCGAAGCTGAACGAAATTCAGGCCGAGATCGAAAAGCTCATCTCGGACAAGGCCCGCAAGGTCCGCCTGACGCTTTCGGAGGTCAATCGCCCCGAACTGAACGCGCAACTCGTCGCCGAGTCCATGCGCGAACAGGTCGAGAAGCGTCAGCCGTTCCGACGCGTGATCAAGAAAACCATCCAGACCACGATGAATGCGGGCGCGAAGGGCGTGAAGGTCATGCTCTCCGGCCGCCTCGGTGGTGCTGAGATCGCCAAGTGCGAGCAGTCCCAACAGGGACGGCTCCCTCTGCAGAACCTCGACGCCCATATTTCGTGGGGGTTCACGGAGGCGTATACGCCGTACGGTCACATCGGCATCAAGTGCTGGATTTATCTCGGTTCCCACCGGGATTCGAAACCCGCCGCGGCTCCTTCGCCGCGTCGCGCTCCGATGCGCGAGGGTTCCGGACCCCGTGAGGCCGGGAACTGAGCTGAGGAGAGCGACCTATGCCGCTCATGCCCAAGCGTGTCAAACACAGGAAGATGCAGCGTGGCCGCATCAAAGGCGCAGCCACGCGTGGTAACGAGGTCAGCTTCGGAGAATTTGGACTTCAGTCCATGGATCCGGGTTGGATCGACGCGAAGCAGCTCGAGGCGGCTCGTATCGCCGCGAGCCACTTCCTCGGGGGTGAAGGCCGCATCTTCATCCGCGTCTTCCCTCAGAAGTCGGTGACCGCCAAGCCGCTCGAAGTCCGAATGGGCACGGGCAAAGGCGACATCGAGTTCTGGTGCGCGGTCGTCAAGCCGGGCACCGTCCTCTTCGAGATCGGCGGGGCCTCGATCGAGTCCGCCCGCCAAGCGCTGCTCCGCGCCGCGCACAAGCTTCCCATCCGCTGCCGGTTCCTGAAGCGCCGGCACCACGTCTGAGGTCGACCATGAAGATCGGTGAGATCCGGGCACTGAGCGACGCCGACATCGCGAAGAAGATTCGCGACCTCCGCGAGGAGGGCTTCAAGGCGAAGTTCCGCTCCAGCGTCGAAACCATCGCGCAGCCTTCCCAGCTGCGTGCGATCCGGAAGGACATCGCGCGTCTGATGACCGAGGTGTCCGCCCGCAAGAACAAGGGAGCCGCCAAGTGAATCCCGAAGCCGAGACCCGCAACGGCCGCCGCGCCTACATCGGCACGGTCGTGAGCGACAAGATGGACCGCACGATCACCGTGCGCGTCGATCGCCTGGTCAAGCACCCGGTGTTCGGCAAGTACATCCGCCGTCGCCAACAGTTCAAGGCCCACGACGAGCACGAGCAGGCCGGTATCGGCGATCGCGTGGAGATCGTCGAGTGCCGCCCGCTTTCCCGCACGAAGCGCTTCCGCCTCGTTCGGATCGTCGAGAAGGCGCGCATCAGCGCGTCCGGAGGTTGATCCATGATTCAACCGCAAACCTACCTCGACGTCGCCGACAACA
>CAIWVZ010000267.1 GCA_903916245.1 uncultured Planctomycetota bacterium
GGCGAGTAGACCGCGCCGCCCGCGCAGGGCCCCATGATGACGCTGATCTGCGGGACGACGCCGGAAGCGAGCGTGTTGCGCAGGAAAATGTCGGCGTAGCCCCCGAGACTGACGACCCCCTCCTGGATGCGGGCGCCGCCCGAGTCGTTCAATCCGATGACCGGTCGGCCGGTCTTCATCGCCATATCCATCACTTTGCAGATCTTGGCGGCATGGGTTTCGGACAGCGAGCCGCCGAAGACGGTGAAGTCCTGCGAAAACACGTAGACGTCGCGCCCTCCGACGGTTCCCCAGCCGGTGACGACGCCGTCGCCGGGGATCTGCTGCTTTTCAAGTCCGAAGTCGGTGCAGCGATGCGTCACGAACATGTCGAGTTCGGTGAACGACCCGGGATCGAGCAGGAGATCGAGCCGCTCGCGGGCGGTCAGCTTGCCGCGCTTGTGCTGGGCGTCGATGCGCTCCTTGCCGCCGCCCATCCGGGCGGCCTCGCGCATGCGCTTCAGTTCTTCACGGGGATCGGTGGCCAATGTCGTCTCCTCGGGGATGGCTTCGAGCGGTGGATCCGGACACGGATCAGCCGCGTTGATCGGGGGGTTGCGAAAGTTCGACGAGCACGCCACCGGTGGCCTTCGGATGGACGAAGGCGATGCGGCAGTCGTGCGCTCCACGACGGGGCTCGGAATCGATCAGGGCGAATCCCGCCGCGCCGAGCGCCGCGAGATCGGTATCGACGGAATCGGTCTCCAAGCAGACGTGATGGAGTCCCGGGCCGCGTTTTTCGAGGAACTTGGCCACGGGCGAGTCGGGAGAGGTCGGAACCATGAGTTCGACGCAGAATGCGCCGATCGTCATGCGGGCGACGCGCACCTTTTGATCGGCGACGATTTCGACGTGGGTGCAACGGAATCCGAGTGCGGTCCACGCGTCGATCCCCTTTTCGAGATCGGTCACCGCGACGGCTACGTGTTCGATGCCCTTGACGCTCATGCGGATTCCCTCAAAAAACGGACCGCTCGCGCCACCGCCCGAACACGCGTTCGAGGCAAGTGCAGATTTCGCCCAGCGTCACGTCGGACTCGACGCACGTCAACACCGGGTCGAAGAGATTGGTCCCGTCGACCGCCGCCGTGTGCAGCGCGGAGAGGGCGTCGTTGGCCGCTCCCGGCGCCCGACGACCTCGCACCTCGAGAATCTTCGCGATGCGCGCGTCACGAACGGAATCGTCCACGCCGAAGAGATCGACCGGTGTTTCCTCTTCGACGCGATAACGGTTGACGCCGACGACGATGCGGGTTCCGTCTTCGACGGCCTTCTGCGCGGCATACGCGGCGCGGTGGATTTCACGTTGATGAAAACCGGCTTCGACCGCGCGCACGGCGCCTCCGAACCGATCGATCTCGCGAATCAATTCCCGTGCGCCCGCTTCCACGGCGTCGGTCAAACTCTCGATGAACGGCGATCCGCCGAGAGGGTCGACGACCGACGTCACTCCGGATTCGTCCATCAGGATCTGCTGCGTCCGCAAGGCCAATCGCGCGGCTTCCGCGGACGGAAGCGACAACGCTTCGTCGCGGGAATTGGTGTGCAGACTCTGCGTGCCGCCGAGAACCGCGGCGAGCGCCTGAACGGTCACGCGAACCGCGTTGTTTTCCGGTTGATCCGCCGTAAGGGTCGAACCCGCGGTCTGCGTGTGGAAACGCAGCATGAGACTCTTCGGGTCCTTCGGCGAAAAACGCTCCGCCATGAGCGTGGACCAAAGTCGGCGAGCGGCGCGAAACTTGGCGATCTCTTCGAAGAAGTCGTTGTGGGCGTTGAAGAAAAAGGAAATCCGCGGCGCGAAGCGATCGACGGGCAGACCGCGTTCGACCGCCGCGGCGACGTAGGCCAATCCGTTGGCGAGCGTAAACGCGACTTCCTGCACCGCGGTGCACCCCGCTTCGCGCATGTGGTAGCCGGATACCGACACGGTGTTGAACTGGGGCAGACGCGTCGACGCCGCCTCGAAGATGTCGGTGATGAGTCGAATCGACGGCGCGGGAGGAAATCGGTAGGTCCCGCGCGCCGCGTACTCCTTCAAGATGTCGTTCTGGATCGTTCCGGAGAGATCCTTCTCGGGGACTCCCTGCCGCCGTCCCGCCGCGGTGTAGAGCGCGAGCAGGATGATCGCCGTCGCGTTGATCGTCATCGAGGTCGAGACCGACCCGAGCGGAATCCCGTCGAACAACTCCAACATGTCGTCGAGCGTCGCGATCGATACGCCGACCTTTCCCACTTCGCCGTCGGACAACGGATCGTCGGGATCGAATCCCATCTGCGTGGGAAGGTCGAAGGCGGTCGACAACCCGGTTTGTCCGTTCGCGAGCAGGTACCGGAATCGTTCGTTGGTGGCCTTCGCCGTCGAGAAGCCGGCGTACTGCCGGATCGTCCACGGCCGACCGAGGTACATGGTCGGATGGATTCCGCGTAGGTAGGGCGCTTCGCCCGGGATTCCGAGCGCGTCGGTTTGGCCCGGCCACGCGTAAACCGGATCGAGTCGCACACCCGACGGGGTGGACTTCGGGGTCGCACCGGCTCCGAGTTTGCCCGTGAACGCTTCGAACCGGGGTTCCCCGGCGGAGGGATTCCGCGCTTCCGTCATGGGGGGAATCCTACGTGTTGGCCCCCCGGTCCACAGCCTCCCCGGGGTATAACGGGGGCATGGCTCGACTCCCCGCCCTCGCTCTCCTGCTCGCCGGCGTCGCGAGTTTCGGGGCGGCGCAGTCGCCCCCCGAATTGACCCTCGAAAGCCTGAAAAAACTGGGCTCCCCGGCACGTCCCGTTCCCGTTCGCCTCGACGATCAGGCTGCCGATACCGTTTGGTTCGTCGCCGGGGACGCAGAACCCTTCGCGACCGACGGGGTCTATCACCCCGCGAAGGACGTGGTCGTACGGAAGGACGCTTCGTTCATCGCGGGCTTCGCGACGCACCTCTACGGACGCGCGGCTTCCGACTCCGCGACGGCGTCCCGCCCCACCGTCGCCCGCGTCGACCGCCCGGCGATCGACGCGGCCGCCGTCTCCGCTTGGTCCGACGAGGTGCTCGCCGCGTCCTTCCGTTCCGTCACGGGCGCTCTACCCGTCGGCGGTCCTTTCGCGTTCGACGCCCTTTCGCCGTCCGCGGTGCGACGCCTCGCCGCGACTCTCGCGCTCGGCGGTCGTTCCTGGACATGGTCCGCCGCGTCCGCGTCGGAATCGGATCGCGCGTGGCTGCGGCGTCTCGATCCACCCGTGGCATCCGTTCCGGTCGATGCCTACCCGAAGGCGCGCCCTCCCCGCGCGCTCGTCCGTCGCAACGGACGCGGGGCGATGATTCAGACGACGTTGGCGCTTTTCGGAGCGAGCGACTCCGAGACGCTCGTGCTGCCGCTGCGCGCACTCGGACTTTCGTCGAAACCTCACGTCGTCCACGATCTTCTGAGCGGCGAGCGCTTCACCACCGACGACGCCGTACTCGCCGTCGCGGTCGGTCAAAACGACGTGCGCCTTCTCACCGCCGCGCCGCTCGACGGAAAGCCTCATCTCTTGGCGTTCGGAGACCACCTGGCCGGCGGCCTCGACTTTCTCCGAGATCTCGTCGTCGTCGACGCGCGTTTCTCCGCCGTGGTGGAACGCCCCGGCACCCACGACGTCCTGTGGCTCGGAGCGGACGGCCGCACCTACGCGGCACGACTCGCCGCGACGGTCGACGGAAGCCCGTCCTCCGCGATCGGACGCCCGCTCGAAGGGGAACGGGCGTCGTCCCGCCCCGCCGGACGCACCGAGTCCGCGGGCACGCTCCTGCGACGCGCCCCGGGAACGACGGTCTCCCCTTGGAGCGACGGCTTCCGCATCGACCAATCCCACAACGGGCTACCGCTCCTCCTCGACGGCGTCCCGGTCGTCTCGGGACTCGGAGCGGCCACGGGCACGCGCGCCTCGATCCCCCTCGACGGTCGACCGCTTCGGCTCTCCGGACGCGTCGGTCCCGCGATTTCCGTCGACGAGACCACGGCCGCGATCGTCGGCGACGGCCGTGTCCTCTGGCAGTCCTCGATCGGAGGCACGGCGGGCTCGCCGCGGTTCGACGTCGCGCTCGACGGCGTCCGCCTCCTCGAACTTCGCGTGGATCAGGTCAAGCCGCCCGCGACACGGCCGTTCGCCGTGACGTTCACGGAACTGTCGACGACGCCTCAATCCGAACGACGGTGACGCGACGCGGCGATGCCGAGCGCCTTGCGGTACTTCGTGACCGTGCGTCGAGCGACCTTGATCCCGTGAAGCGCGAGCAGACGTTGGACGATGTGGTCGTCCGACAACGGGACTCCGGCCCCTTCCCGCTCGATGATGTCCTTCACCTTGAGTTTCACCGATTCGCGGCTCTCCGAACGACCGTCGACGCTCGTGGTTCCGGCCGCGAAAAAATCCTTGAGCGGGAACATGCCGCGGTGCGTTTGGATGTACTTGCCCGAAACCGCGCGCGAGACCGTCGACGTGTGCACGCCCACCTTTTCGGCGACCTCCTGCATGCGGAGGGGCTTCAAATGCGCGGGCCCGAAGTCGAGAAAGTCCTTCTGATGGTCGACGAGGATCCGACCGACGTGGAGCAACGTCTGCTTGCGCTTCTTCACGGCCTCCACCAACGCCTTCGCGGCTTCGTATTTCGAACGCGCGTAGCGTTCGAAATCCTTGTCGGCGTCGCCGCGCTGCAACGCCTCCATCGCGCGCCTCGAGATGCGGATCTGAGGCACCCAATCGTTGATCAAGGTGACGGAATAGCGTTCACCGTCCCACTCCGTCGAAAGATCCGGATTCACGTACATGCGCCGACCGTTGTCGGGATCGACGGATGCGCCCGGACGGAGATTCAGGTGCGCGAGTTCGCGATAGATCGCCTTGCGCTCGTCCGACGTGATGCCGAGAGCGCGTTCGATCACGGCGTCCTTCCGATCGAGCATGTCCTTGTAGTGTTCGGAGAGGAGCTTCTTCTTGGTGGCGAAACGGGGGTCCGCGGGATCGAGTTGGAGAATCAGGCACTCCGCCATCGTCCGGGCACCGATCCCCTTGGGCTCGAGAGACTGGATCATGCGCAGCGCACGTTCGGCGTCGGCGGGATCGAATCGGTCCGCGAGCAGCGCGCACGCGTCTTCGAGGGGAACCCGCAACCAACCCTTTTCGTCGAGATTGAAGAGAATCTGCTCGGCCAACGGGCGGAGTTTGACGGATCCTTCGAGAGCGTCGAACTGCCGGAGCAACGTTTCGGCGAGCGTCGGCCCGTCGCCCGGCGCGTTGTTCATCGCCTCGATCTTGTCCTGCCCCGCGTCGCGCCCGCTCGCGGTCGGGACGGTCCCCCAATCGCGATCGTCGGACGTGTAGGACGCCTCCCATCCGTCGACGTGGGAGTCGTCTCCCGTCGTGGCGGCCCCGTCTCCGAAAGCGCCGTCGGCGGGCACGGGCGTTTCCGGAAGGGTCTCCTTCACCTTCATTTCGAGGAATTCGTTCGTGTCGAGTTCCTCGGCGATACGCTGCGAAAGTTCCGTCGTAGACAACTGGAGAAGTTCGACCGACTGCAGAATCTGCGGAGACAGAATCTGCTTCTGACTCAGATTCTGCGAGAGGCGGAAGTCGAGTCCCAACGTCAGCCCCCGCCGTTCGCGGACCGTCGCAACCTCAGCGCTTCGGCGAGCACTTCCGTACCCGCGTATTCGATGGCGCCGCCCGACGACAATCCGCGGGCGAGGCGCGTCACCGGCACCTTGCCCCCGAGCCGTCGTTCGATCGCCAGAGCGGTCGCGTCACCTTCGGCGTCGGGATTCGTCCCGAGGACGACCTCGCGAACTTTTCCGCCGGCCACGCGGGCGTCGAGGGCCTTGAGGGACAACGCCTCGGCCCCCGCGCCCTCGTGCGGCGAGAGGCGTCCGAGGAGGACGTGATACGTCCCGCGCCAACGGCCCGTGCGTTCGAAAGCGACGACGTCGCGCGGATGTTCCACCACGAGTACGAGTCCCGGATCGCGCGTGGCGTCGGAACAGACGTCGCAACGCTCCGAGGTGGCGACGTTCGAACAGGTCGCGCAGGACATCACCTTGCGCTTCGCGTCGACCAAGGCGTCCGCGAAGACCTTCGCCTCTTCCGGGCGTCCGCGAAGAACCGCGAACGCCAAACGTTCGGCGGTCTTCGACCCGATACCGGGCAGCCGTTCGAACTCGTCGATGAGGCGTTTGAGGGGTTCAGGAAATCCGGCCATGAGAGGGCGTCGCCGCGCGTGCCATCGTAATCGACCGGAGGGACGCGATCAGAAAAGCCCGCCCAAACCGCCACCCATGGGCGAGACCTTCCGCATCTCTTCCTCGTTGAGTTTCTTCGCCTTGTCCATCGCGGCTTTGAGCGCCACGAGCACGAGATCTTCGAGCATCTCGGTGTCGGAAGGATCGCACGCGTCACCTTTGATCTTGACCGCCTGCGGTTCGGACAAACCGTTCACGATAACGGAAACCAATCCGCCCCCCGCCGTCCCTTCCACCATGCGATTGCGCAGTTCGTCCTGCACCTTGCGCATATCGGCCTGCATTTTTTGAGCTTGGGCGAGAAGGGCGTTCGGGTCGAATCGGTTCATGGTCGGTCTTGCTCCACGTGGATGATGCCGCCGTCGACGGCGTCCATCACCTTACGCACCGCCGGATCGGAATACACGTCCCTGCGCGGCCCGGTCGGAGCCGGTTTGACGGACGGTCCGGAGGCTTCGAATCTCAATTTGATTCCGGGCGGCGCGAAACCGCCCCAAGCCGACTCGATCACGGGTTTGACCTTCGGCGAGTCGAGCATGTTGATGGCCAACGTCGCACCGCCCGGAAGCCCGACGACGGTCGTCGATCCTTCGACCCGGATGGGAAGCGAACCTTCGAGCCATTTCATGTGGGGGACGATCGCATCGGGAGGACTCGTCAACATCGCCCGCCACAAACTCTGTTGGATCTCGAGGCCCGGCGGCTTTCCTCCCGCGGCGAGCGTCGGCGCCGAACGCGGAGCGTCGGAGACGGTCGCCGAACTCGGCGCCACGGGCGGCGCTTTCGACCCGTCGGACGTCGGACTCGCGAGCGACGGCACGGCGACGCGCCCGAGAGACGGAGGGGCGGCTTTCGGCGCCGGAGCGGAGAACGACGGACGCACCGGGGTCGCGGTGGGTTTCGCGGCCGCGGCGACGAGCCGAGCCGTCGCGGCGCTGCCGGACGCGGCGTCGGACCTTCGGGTTTCGAGACGGTCGAGACGCGCGAGGACGTCGCGCCACGGGACGAGGTCGGTGGATCGCCCCGCCTTGAGCAGCGCCACTTCGAGCTGCAGACGCCCTTGTCCGAGGGACTTGACCTCGCGCCACGTGTTGAGAAGAAGCCGCGTGCAATAAAGCAGACGATCGAGCGGATGACGGGCCCGGGCGGCGTCGACGACGTGCGCACGCCGACCTCCGGTTCCCGGTTCGAGACCGCGTGCCGTCGCCGACATCGCCTCGCGGTACGTTTCGAGCAATTGCCGGAGGATTTCCTCGGCGTCGCGACCGGCGTCGAAGGCTTCGTCGAGGGCTCCGAGAATGGCCGCCGGATCGCCGTCGCCGATCGCGACCACGAGACCGAGCATACGATCGGCGTCGAGGTTGCCGAGCGCGCGATCGACGTCCTCGGGAGCGAGTTCGTTGCCCGCGAACGACACGATCTGATCGAGGAGTCCGACCGAATCGCGCAGTCCGCCTTCCGCCTTCTTGGCGATCTCTTCGAGGACGCCGGGGGCCGCGCTCACGCCTTCGCGTTCGCAGATGTGTCGCAACCGGGCGGTGATGTCGTCCGCCGTGATCCGACGGAAATCGAAGCGCTGGCATCGGGAGACGATGGTCTCCGGAACGTCCTGGAACTCCGTCGTCGCGAAGATGAATTTGACGTGCTCCGGCGGCTCTTCGAGCGTCTTCAGCAGTCCATTGAAAGCGGCCTTCGACAGCATGTGGACTTCATCGATGATGTAGACCTTGGTGCGCGCCATCACCGGCCGATAACGCGCGTTATCA
>CAIWVZ010000268.1 GCA_903916245.1 uncultured Planctomycetota bacterium
CGTCCGCACCTCGTCGCCGCCGATGAACGGCTTGATCGACGCCGGGCGGTCGCTGCGCCCCCCAAGGCGGTAGTCGTCCCACAGGATCCTCGCGACGGGTTCGGGATCGCGTCCGTCGCGCTCGGTCAGATACCGGAACAGGAAGTCGACCCACTTGCCGAGGGCGACGGCATGGGTCTGCCCGTGCACCTCGTGAACGAAGTCCGAAAACGCCAACACCGTTCGGAAGGGCGAGCGTCCCCCTTCCCAAAGAAGCGCCGACGCGCGGGGGAACTGGCCGCTGTTGCGAAGGTGCTCCCATGTCTGCGCGAAACGACCCAGTCGACGCATGGTCCGAAAGTCCACGGCGGAGTTCGCGAGAATCTCGTACGGCGGTTCCGGCGCATAGATCATGCCGAAGGATTCGGTGTGGCGGATGATGGGCGTGCCGCGCAACCTCTTCAAAATGCCGACTTGAATCTCCTGAGCGCCCATCGCGAACAGGCGATCGAATCCGTCGGCCATGCTGTCGAGTGTCTCACCCGGAAGACCGAGGACGAGATCCGCATGGACATGCACATGGGTCTCGTCGCGCAAGAAACGCAGGTTGTCCGCCATCTTCGCGACGTCCTGTCGTCGGGAGATGCGCGCGGACACGACGTCGTTCAGAGTCTGCACTCCCACCTCGAACTGGAGCACTCCTTCCGGAAACGCGGCGATCAGCCCACGGAGCCCTGCCGGCAGTCGATCCGGAATCATCTCGAAGTGAAGAAAAAGATTCGGACGCAGACGCTCGAGAAAAAAACGAAGGATCGCCTCGGCCGTCGCGAGATTCAGGTTGAACGTGCGATCCACGAACTTGAACGTGCGCGCCCCACGATCGAGCAGCCGCTGCATCGCCGCCAAGAAGCGATCCGTGTCGAAGGCTCTCACCGGGATGTCGAGCGCCGACAGACAAAACTCGCACTCGAAGGGGCAGCCGCGCGACGCTTCGACGTAGATCGTTCGATGGGCGATGTCGTTGTCGGTGTACGCCTCGTACGGAAGCACCACCTGCGCCAAGTCCGGCACGGGGGCGTTGATCACTTTCTCGGGAGGGCGCTCGCCGACAAGCAGTTTCTTCACGAGAGCCGGGAACGCGAGGTCCGCCTCTCCCGCGACGACGTAGTCCGCCAACTCCGCGATGCACTGATCGTCGATTTCGTAGCTGACCTCGGGTCCGCCGATCACCACGGCGATATCGGGACGCACACGCTTCAAGATGGCGACGACTTCCGTGAGCGGCGTCACATTCCAGATGTAGACGCCGAACCCGACGATGACGGGGTCTTCGTCCAAGATGCGTGCCACGACGTCGGCCGCCGCGCGCGTCAGGTCGAATTCGACGATGCGCGTCCGATCCGCCAAGTCGCCCATATTGGCGGCGAGGCATCGCAGCCCGAAGGATGTGTGCGACCATCGCGCGTTCATCGTCGCGAGAACGATGTGCGTCACGCCCGCGCCTTCCCCACCGCCCCGCGGCGCTCCGCGCGTCCGATGATCCCGTTGAGCATCCCGCGGAACACCCATTCGTGCAGCGGGAGAACGCCGTACCAGTAGGCGATGCCGAACAAGCCGAGGGGGCGGAACCGAGCGGTAAGAACGAGGCGCGTCCGGCCCGCTTCCGCGGGTTTGTCGCCCGCCTCTTCGGCGGGATCGATCTCGAAGGACAGCGTCGCGATTCCGGGAAGTTTCATTTCCGCGGTCAGGACCAACGTCTTTCCCGATTCGATGCGCGTCACCCGCCAAAAGTCCAGCGCGTCTCCGACGCGCAACTCGTCGTCGCTGCGTCGGCCTCGTCGCAGCCCGGGAC
>CAIWVZ010000269.1 GCA_903916245.1 uncultured Planctomycetota bacterium
GATCGAGAAGCCCGAGGCGAGTCCGGGGCGATCGGGAAACCACCGGACGAGCGTCGCCACGGGAGCGAGATAACCCATTCCGATACCGAATCCCGCGACGAGTCCGTACGCGGCGACGAACCCGATGGTGGAACCTCGCGACACGGCGATACCCGCGAGGATGAGACCCGCGCAGAACAGCCCGGCCGCGACGACGATCGCCTTCCTCGGCCCCTGCCAGTCGACCCAACTCCCGACGAGGGCGGGAGCGATCCCGAGGAAAAGGCTGGCCACCGCATAGGCCCACCCGACGGTCGCTTGCGAGACTTCGAGCCCGGTCGCGAGCGACGGCAGAAGAACGCTCAGCGCATTCAACTGCCCGACCGCCATGTGCACCAAAAAAACGGCAGGTGGCGCAAGCCAACGCGTGTACGTCGGCCCGGCCACCGTATCCGCTTTGCTCAACATGTGGGTGAGCGCTCGGCGGGGTCAGCGGGTGAAGATCTTCGGATCAGTTCGGTTCGGTGCCCGGAAGGGCGCCGCGTGAACCGCGGCCACCGGCCGACGGCGGAGGTCCGCCGGCTTGGTTCGGCATCGGAGGCGCGAGTTCGACGCGCAGCGAACGCATCGCCAAGAGACGGTCGCCCGCGAGGAACTCCACCGTGTAGGTGCCCGCTTCCTTGAGGGCGATCGGGGGCATCGGGAACGCGAGTTCGAAGATGCCGTGAGGGATGGTCGGGACTTGCCCGCCGACCCCGAGGAGCTTCGCGCCCTGCGTGTCGCGGACCACCACCTGGATGTTGGTTTCGCCCTTGAAGTCCGAGAGGCTGACGAAAACGCTCAACGGCTGATGAGCCGTCGGGAACTCGCGCACCCAGACCATGGAATAGATGCCGATGATGCACCACTTGCCGGTCTGAGCCTGCTGGAAGGCCTGATCGCAGAAGAGCATCGCGTTGACGGTCGGTTCTGAGGAAGACATGCCCCAATCCTATCGACATTCCCGCTACACTCACGACATGCGCTTTCCCACGATTATTGCCGCCTTCATCGTGACCTTTTCCGTCCTTGCTCAAGGTCGCGATCACGGGCCGCCGCCTTCGGCGACCGCCGCGCGCGCGGGAACCGGAATCGGATGGATCCCCGAGGTCGCCGCGGCGGCGCCGACACAGGGACGCCGGACACGCGGCGCGGGAACGTCGGCGGACGTCGCGAAGGCTCTCGAACGCGCGAAGACGGAGAAGCGCGCGGTGCTTTGGTACGTCCCGACCCTCCCGGGGTCGCCGATGGACCGTCAACCGGAAATCGATCGCTACATGATGGCCGGACTTTGGTCGCACCCGGAGGTCGCGGCGATGGTCACGCGGCGCTTCATCCCGCTCAAGGGAAAGCCGAGCCGGGACGATGCGACGAAGTTCGGCCTCAAGACGGGCGACGTCGTCGAGCCGGCGATCGTCTTGCTCAAGCCGGACGGCACCGTCGCCTTCAAGATCGATCGCATCACCACGCAGCAAGCGGACTGGGTGATGACCCTCCTCGACCGTGAGCTCGCGAAACTCGGAGACCTCGCGCGGGCCTCGGAATCCACGGGGAAAGCGCAAGATCCGCTCGAAGCGGCGCGCGGTGCCTTCCTCGACGGCGATCGTGCACGGATGGAAGCGACCGTGGCCACGCTTCCCGACGGAGCCCCGGCGGCGCTGTTGCGGGCGGCCGTCGCCCGGCGATTCGGACGACTCGACGATGCGGCGAAAGCCCTCGACTCGGCAGGTACGGGCTCGGACGCGCAACTCGAACGCGCGCGCGTGCACCTCGCGCGCGAAGCCTGGAACGACGCGGCCGTCGCCGCCGAAGCGGCGCTCGCGTCGGGAGGTCCGACCGCCTACGAAGCGGCCTTGCTGAAAGGCATGGCGCAGTTCCGCGGCGGTCACCACGACGACGCCCGCAAGACGTGGACCGCCTTGGCCGCCGCCGCGCCCCAAAGCCCGTTCGCGTGGAAAGCCGCCGCGGAGGCCGAAGGCCACGGGCCGTTCGCGCGGGGCTTCGAAGAAACCGGGACGCCCCCGGAAGGCGCGCTGCTCGCCGCGCCGACCGGCACGACCGTTCCCCGGACGTTGCAGGATCTTCCTTGGCTCACCCGACGTTCGGTGACCTATCTCCTCGAAATGCAGGGCGACGATGGTGGATTCGTCGATTCTCAGTACGACTTCGGCGGGCGCGACAGCCTGCCGGACGTCTACATGGCGTGTACCGCCCTCGCGGGACTCGCGCTGCTCGAATGGCGCGACGTCGATCCCGCACGGTGCGACGCGGCCGTCGAGAAGGCGTGGAAATACCTGGCGAACGAAGCCCACTCCGCGGACGACAACACGCAGGAGCGGATGTGGAACCACTCCTACCGCATGCTCTTCCTCGCTCGGTGGCTCGAACTCGGCGCGAAGGACCCCGTGAAGGTGAAGGCGAAGTTGCAGGAAGTCGTCAAACTCGCCGAAGCGCAACAGAAGAAGGGCGGAATCTTCGCCCACGAATATCCGAATCCCTTCGTCTCCGCGACCGTCCTCCACGCCCTGAGGCAGGCGAAGAAGGCGGGTGCGAACGTGAACCCGGCCGCCCTCAAGTCGGGCGAAGAAGCGATCGCCAAGACCCGCGACGACGCGGGGCGCTTTTCCTACGGAACGGGCAAGGGCGACCGGAACGAGACCTTCGCCGCGGGCCGCATGCCCGCCTGCGAGCTCGCGCTGCTTCTCGGCGGAAAATCCAGTCAAGCGAATCTCGTGGCCGCCGTCGAAACCGCCTTCAAGCACCACGACGCCTACGAGTCCGTCCGCAAGTACGACGACCACGCGCCTCCCCACCGGA
>CAIWVZ010000270.1 GCA_903916245.1 uncultured Planctomycetota bacterium
GCCTTGGACCCGAAGGGCTCCTACGTGCAGCCGTTCAAGAAAGGCGGAGGATCGACGTGGCGACTCTTCGCCGACGGAGCCGACAAGGACGCGCGTCCCGATCTCGATTGGAAAGCGTTCGGCACGCCGACGGCCCACGACACGACCACGTACGGATACACGTGGAACGCGGACGTCGTCACGACGTCGAAGAACGACGGACGTTCGACCGTCCGACTTCCCGAGTACTACCGTCTCGACGACGCCGGCAACGGCAAGCGACGATGGACGGCCATCGCTTCGAAGGACGTGCCGCCGGCAACCGGACTCGGCGACGCACGGCTGCAATCGCCGCGCGGACGCGACGAAGGCGCCTACGTCACACCCGAATCACCGGAGAGCCCGTTCAAGAAGCCCGGTCCCGCCGCGGGTCCCTTCGAGGCGACCCTCGGTGACGGCAGCACGGTGACCTACTGGTGGTACCGCTTCGCCGATCAACCCGCGATAATCATGTCGGGAATGTCGGACGCGGACCGTCGCGAGGCTCAACGTCGCGTCGAACTCCTCCACCGCACGTGGACGAAGGATCGCACGTACCTCGCCCCTCCGACGACGGGCACGCTCGCCGCGCTCGACCCCGCGTTGGTCGTCACGCCCCCGCGCGGTTTCGAAATCGGTTACGTCCCGATCGCCGTGAAACAGGAGCGTCGGAAGCCTTAGGGTCCGGTCCGCGACGCGCGCGGGTTCGCTCGCGGAAGGAAAAGGGAAACGGGGGGCGTCGATCGGCCCCCGTCCCCGCCGAGCGACGGTCGATCAACGACGTCCGCCGCGACCGCCCCCGCTCGCACGCCCGAAGCGCCCGGAGGATGCGCCACCGTAGTTGCCCCCCCACGACGACCCCGCGCTTCGCGCACCTTCGGAGGAACGACCGGAAAGTCCCTCGCCCCCGGACTGCCAACGCGCCGAATTCGAGCTGCGCCAATCGCCGTCGGCACGATTCGCGGCCTGATCGTGCAACGATTCACGCTTCGAGGGATCCGAAACCTCGTTCCAGTTTCCCTTGTCGTACTGATTCCACGAGTCGGACTTCTCGTCGTATTTGTAGACGCCGCCGTCGTGCGTCGCATAGACGTTGTTGCCGACGGAGACCGCCTTGCCGTCGGACGTCGAGGCGACGCCCCACTGGCCGTTCTCCGTCCGCACACCGGCCGCCGAGATGCTGTCGCCCGTACGCGTATTGCCGATCGTGCCCGCGCCCGCGACGACTTCGGTGCCGTGACGATCACCGGCCGCCGCGATTTCCCCGCGACCGTAGTTGCCCGTCGACGGGTTGTAACCCGCGCCGCGCGCACCTTCGGCCCAGTTGCCCGTGTACGCGTTTTCGACGACGCCGCTGTGCCCCACCGCGCGCGCCCCCGTCGCGGAGTTGTAGGACATGCCGGTGTGCGTGGCCCACGAGTTCCCCGTCCATGCGTTGAACCCCGCACTCGTGCGAGTCATCGTCGAGACGTTGCCCCACTGGTGGTAGACGTTGCCCGTCGTCGCGGCCCAACCGCCCGGGCCCCACGCGTAGGCGCCGTGCGGACCGTAGCCGCCCCAATACGGTCCCCAGCACGGGTACGGACCGCAGCGCCACGTGTTCGCGCCGATCGCCCAACCGACGGCCATCCCCGCGCCGAATCCGAACGCCCAACCGGCCCACGGGTTGTAGGTCATGCTCGCGCCGTAGCCGTAGGTCATGGGAACCGGAACCCATCCGTCGACGCAATACGCCGAGTACCAGTAGCCCGTGCCGTAGACGATCACTCCGTCCTGTACGTACGCGCCGAAGTAGCCGGGCGTGTACCCCACGGACACGTAATCGGGTCCGGCGTTGTAGACGCGAACGAACGTCACGTAATAGTAGGGGCTCGACGGCGGAATGGTGTAGAGAATCGGCGCGACCCACGTCGCGACTTTCCACGGTCCTTCGAACGATGGAGCCGTGAACCACACGCCCTTCTCGATCGCCCAGTACGTGTAGGAATCGGTACGGAACACGGGAGTCGCACAGTTGGCGACGACCTCCACCTTGCCGTTGCCGATCGTTCCCGACACCGGGGTCCACCGTGGCGCCGCGCCGACGAGCGTCGGGGACGGAAACGCCTCGCTCAACGGCACGCGAGCCATCTGCGGAATCGTATTGGCGATGGCGGCCTCCTGCGCCTGCGCGGTTCCGGGGATCGACGCGAGAACGTTTTCCTTCGGACTATCGGCGGGGATCATGAGGAACGCGGTCGGCAGCGTGTTCGCCGGTGCATACGTCCACGGCCCGCTCAACCCGGGCCCCGTGAACCAACGGCCCGAAACAAGAACGAAACACGACCCCGATTCGTCGAGGCGGAAGATGTTCGCGCTCGTGTTGGCGACATACGAGAGGCCCGAAGGCGGCATGCTCTTCCACGCCGCGGCACCGTCGGTCACCAAGACCTCCGCGGCCCGGGTGGACACGACGACCGCGGGCACCAACACCGACAACGACACGGTCTGAGCCTTGTCGGCCTTCGCGTCGTTCGCACCACTCGTATCCGGCGCGAGGAGATTGACCTGCGGACGCGTCGACACCCACTTCATCGCGGCCGCGAGATCGTCGGTCGATCCGCCGACGCCCCAGGGACCGGCGAACGACTCCGCGGTCAACCATCCGTCCGCAATCCGAAGCCACCAGTGCCCGCGACCGTCCTTCAACAGAAACATCGACGTATTCACGACCCGTTGAAGTGCCGTTCCCGGAATCGACTCGAATGCCGGATCACCCTGAATCGGAACAAGAACCGTCGGCGTCGAGACGATCGACAACGCCGGGACCTCGTTGCGAAGCGGCGCGGCGGGAACGCTCGGCGCCGACTGCATGGACGGCGCGGCGGCTTCCAAACGATCGAGGGCGATGTTGAGCGACTTGCCTTTGCCTTGCTGCTCCAAGTCGCGCTCGATGCGGTCCTGCGAGGCGGGGTCCGCGGGGATCGAGACGCCCGTGATCTCCATACGGCTCGCTTTCACCATCCGATTCGGCCGATTGACTTCGGTCGTCGCGGAGAACGACAGCGTGCCGAATTCTTGAGTCTGTCCACCCGTCGGTGCGATCGAAATCGCGCACGTCCCGGTCAGGTGATGGCCGTCCCACGACTTGAAGGTCGGCGGATACACGGTGACGCGGGACGTACCGAGGTCGAAGTCGCGGGGAAATCCGTGCTCGGTGGTGGCCGCAGGCGCTGCGGGCGTCGTCGCGTCGGACGACGGCGGGGACTGCGGCATGGCCGACACGGCTTCCGACGTTGCGGCGACGACGAGACACGCGAAGAAGACGGCGGACGTGATACGCATGACAAGTTGGATCGACATGGGCGACTCCGGTGATTCGGTACGGATCCGGTTCTACCATCCGACGCCCGTTCGTATCGACGGCCGCGGGTCGCTCGGTGCGTCGCAATACGGGGTCGACGAATCGGACGGGGTCACCCGCCGAGAACTGTCGCGGCGCGTAGGATCTTCCTCGCGTTCGAACGACAGTTCCCCGACTTGGAAGCGGTTCAGCCGCTCACGAGTCACCGCCCGGAGTGCTTCCACGATGCGCAGCCGCCTGCAGAGTTTCCTGTTCTCCGCGATCGTCCTTCTGACCGCGACCGCGACGGCTCAGGAGCGACCGAACATCCTTCTGATCATGGGCGACGACGTCGGCTACAGCAACGTCTCCTGCTA
>CAIWVZ010000271.1 GCA_903916245.1 uncultured Planctomycetota bacterium
GACAGGCGCAGCGCCTTCGCGGTCGGATCATAGTGATCCGAGAGGAAGCCCTCGGACGGCTCGACCGTGACGTCGTGAATCCCGTTGCGGGCGAGAATGAGTTGCGCCACGCGTGCGCCCGTCAAACCGGCCCGCGTACCGACGTCCCGCCAACGGTTGAACGACGACTTGACCCAAAAACTCGCGAGCAGCGAGAACAGCATCGCGGGACCGACGAGCAACAGGTAGAGGGGATCGAAGAACATGATGGTTTCGGGCGCCTCCGCGCCGCCTCATGGTACGAACCGGCACGCTTTCCCGCAGGGCATCGGACCGCCGTCGCCGAAAGTCCCCTCCGGATACCGGTTTTCCCGCATCGGCGGGCGTGGCCGATAGTTACGGGGATGTCGGCTCCGCGCTCCCCCAAGATTCCCGTGCTCGCGGGATTCGCCGCAACGTGCGTCGCGGCGCTGTCCTACGCCCTCGCCGCCCGCGGCCTCCCCGCCCTGCCGGAGGAACTCGCCTCGGCGGCGGCGCTCGGGATCCGGGTCGGTCCGAACACGCCACCGACGGCCGTGCACCTCGTCGGGATCGTCGGGGTGGCCTGCCTCATGATGGCGGTCGCACTTCCCGTCGCGGTGTTGACTCGATCCGCGACAACGACGATCTCCACCGTCGCCGTGGTCGCCGTCCACCCTTCGAGCTTCGCCGCGGCGACGCACGTCCGATACGCGGCCACGCCCCTCGCCGACGGGACCCCGTCGGCCTTGGGGGCCCTCGTCGCGGTCGGCGGCGCCGTCACGGTGGCCGTCGTCGGCGCCGCCCTCGCAAATTCACGATTCCACCGTCTGCCGTTGGCGATCGCCGCGACGCTCGCGGTCCTCTGGGTTCCGCATACGATCGCACGCAACCGCGAGGCGGCCCCTCGTCGCGACGCACGCGCCCGAGACGTGGCCACCGTGTCCGACGCGGCCATTCGAATCCCCGAGGCGCTTCTCCTCGTCGTTCCCGAGCGTGACGGCGTCGAGCGCGACGTCGCGGCCCTCGTCAACGCCTTTCCTTCACGGGCGACCGACGACCCGCGGAGACTCTGCGACGCCCGGGTCGCCACCCTCGTCACGTACGGCGGCATGTCACCGGAAGGACCGCCGTCGGGGCCGCTCGAAGCCCGCGTCAGGACGACGCTGCGCGTCGGCCACGACGTCGCCCTCGTGAATCCGCCCGCCTCCATCCTCGCCAACCGCGGCCCCGATGACGAACCCACCTTCGAGGCCCGCCTCGGAGCCGCCTTCGCGGACGCGCGTCTCGCCTTCGTCGGCATCGCGACCGACGCCCGGGGTCGCCATCGCGTCATCGAGCGACGCCTCGGCCCCGAGGTGGTCGAAAGACGGCACGACGCGGACGGCACCGTCCGCGTCTCATGGCGTCCTTCGTGGCGCGACCCCTCCGGCGAACGCGAGTTCCGGTGGGAATCCGGCGATCTCCTCCCGCACGACGGAGCCCTCGTCTGGACGATCGTCGCGGCGGACGGGGATACCGTCACGTGCGCGCCCTTCCGGCGGGTCACCGCTCAGAGGTGATGCAGGAAATAGAGACCGGCCGCGGCGACCTGCAATTCCATCATCAAAAGATACATGTGGCGCCATGCCTCGGTGCCGCCTCCGGCCACGAGCGCGTCGGGATCTCGACGCATCATCGCTCCGACTCGGGCTCCGTGGAGAAAGATGAGCGCTCCTGCGATGGCCGAACCCGTCGGGGAAACCCCGAGAAGCGAACGCCCGTCGACCACGATGCGCGGCAACGCCACCAAGAGCAGACCCGGAAGCAGGAGGAACGTCGCGACGATGTCGGCGGCACGCTTCGGTCCGAACCGAATGGGAAGCGACGACGCCCCCCCGCGTCGATCCCCTTCGAGGTCGGCGAAATCCTTCACGGGCGCGGCACCGATGACGTAGACGAAAAACACCGCGCCCAAAATCCAAGGTTCGCGATCCGACCCGACGGGCGCGATGCAACTCCACCCGGCGACCTTGAGAAGCAATCCGCGCGGTACGGCGATGACGAGAGGTCCGAGCCACCACGAATTGCGTGC
>CAIWVZ010000272.1 GCA_903916245.1 uncultured Planctomycetota bacterium
ATTTCGTGGCAGGCGACGCTCGGTTTCCTCGACGAACCCGTGATCATCCCGAACCGCCGGCTATGGTCCGGAGACCATTGTTCCGTGGACCCCGCTTTGGTGCCCGGCGTCTTCGTCGCGTCGCGCCCCTTCGCCGAAACCGAGGTCGGTGTCCTCGATCTATTCCCGACGGTCGAAGCATGGTTCCGACTTCCCCGAACGATCGGGCTCTCGGGGCGGGTGCTCGCGTGGAAGTGACGCCGCGTGCCGAAGCGTTGCGGCGCTTGGTACATGTCGCCGTGGGCGTTCCCGCGTTCTTTCTCGACCGAAGTACGGTCGGCTTCTTCGTCGGCGCCTGCGTCGCGGGGGCCGTCTTCAACGCCGTTTTTCTTCGATACGTGCCCCTCCTGCGCGAGGTGCGCGACGTTCCGCGCGGGGCTGCGGGAACGGTGCTTTATCCCGCGGTGCTCGCGGTGCTGCTCGTTCTTTTTCGCGACCACCCCGAGGTCGTGAAGGTCGGTTGGATCATGCTGGCCTTCGGAGACGGATCGGTTCCGCTGTTCGCGCGTCTCGGAGGCCCGAGTTGGCCCACGGTGACCGGGAAGCGTGTCGTTCCTTCGGTGCTCGGTGCGGCGTGCGCCGCCGTCGTCGCGTGGACCGCAACGGATTGGAGACTCGCTCTCGCCGGTGCCGCGGCCGCCGTGTTCGCTGATGCGATTCCACGCGTCGACGACAACGTGGCATGGCCCGTTCTGGGAGTTCTCGGTGCGTGGGGAGCCTCCGTCGCGTGACCGATCCGTTTTTCCACGAACCGATTCGTGCGATGCTGGTCGGAGCGGCGCTCGTCGTCCCGGTCGCCGTCGCGCGTGCCGCGACGGTAGGTGGTTGCGCGGCGGGTGCCGCCGCCGCCGCGTGGCTCGCCTTCGCGGGGGGGCGTCCGGTGCTCGTGGCTTTCGCGGCGTTGGTGGTTTTGGGGACATGGACGTCCCGTCTCGGTCGCGATCGCAAACGGCGCGACGGCGTGGCGCAATCCGACGGCGGACGTCGTGCCGCGCGTCACGTCGTCGCGAACGCCGGTCCCGCGCTGCTCGCCGTCGCGTTGGGCGAAGGGGGCTACGTCGAGAAGCACGTCGCGATCGCGGCGGCGTGCGGTGCCTTCGCGGGCAATCTCGCCGATACGGCGTCGGGCGAGTTGGGCATGCTGTTTCCGCGTCCGCCGCGGCTTCTGCTTTTCGGCCCGATCGTGCGTCGCGGAACGAACGGCGGCATGACGTGGCCGGGGTTGTGGTGCGGGATCGCATCGGGGGGCCTCGTCGCGGTGTTGAACGCCGACGTCGTTCCTTTCGTCCCCGTGTGCGTGGCCGGCGTGGTCGGCACGTTGACCGACAGTCTTCTCGGAGCTTCGATCGAGGGCAAATCCGGCATCGGTAACGAGACGGTGAACTTCACCTCCGGTGTCGTCGCGGCTTTTTGCGCCGGGGCCTGCGTATGAAAGTGCGAATCGCCTGTTGGTGGGAGGCGACGCGGCCGTTCACGTTGGCGCCTCCCGCGATCGGGATGGTGTCCGGTGGTTTGAGCGCGCTCGGTGCGAATCCGTCGCTCTCCGCCGACGGACGCTTTTGGACGTCCGTCGGCATCGGAGCGCTGATGGCCGCCGCGCTCAACGCCGCGAGCAACGTACTGAATCAAATCCACGATCTCGCGCTCGATCGCGTCAACAAACCGGAACGGCCGATTCCCTCGGGGCGACTGTCCGTCGGCGAGGCCTACGGACTGGCCGTCGCGTGCTACGTGATCGCTCTCGTCCTCGCGTTCATTCCGCGCCCGTCGGGATTCCCGGAGACCGGCGTCATCGTCGTCGCGACGACGGTGCTCACTTGG
>CAIWVZ010000273.1 GCA_903916245.1 uncultured Planctomycetota bacterium
GTCGAAGTGGCACCTTCCGGTCGCCGAATACGTCCACCCCTCGCGATTCGACGCCTGGAAGGCCGAAGCCGAGGCTTTGGGCTTCCTTTTCTGCGCGTCCGGCCCGCTCGTCCGCTCGTCCTACAAGGCGGGGGAAATGTTCGTGGAGAAATACCTCAGAACCCGAGGCACGCCCGTCTGAAACGGGCATGCCGCCCCCCTCGCAAAGCGGTCGGGATGCGCTAACGTCTCCGCCCGTGACCGGTCGGGTGCCTCCGACGGACGCGGGACGCCCCGTGACCACCACGACCACTTCCACCTCCGACGCCGCCCCGAAGTTCCCCACGTCGGGCCCGGTCACCATGGTGCAGGCGCTCGTCCGCACCCTGCACGAAAGCATGGCGTCGGACCCCCGCATCGTGGTCCTCGGCGAAGACGTCGCCAAGAACGGCGGCGTCTTCCGCGTGACCGAAGGGCTCTCGGACGCCTTCGGCACCGCGCGGGTCATCGACACCCCGCTGAACGAGTCGGGCATCATCGGGGTCGCGATCGGCATGGCGATGAACGGCCTTCGGCCCGTCGCGGAAATTCAGTTCGCCGACTTCGTGTATCCGGGATTCGACCAGATCGTGTCGGAACTTTCGAAGATGCGCTACCGATCGGGCGGCGAATTCACGTGCCCCGTGATCGTTCGCATGCCCTACGGAGGCGGAATCCGCGGCGGCGGCTACCACTCCCAAAGCCCCGAGGCGTACTTCGTTCATACCGCGGGCCTGCATGTCTACGTGCCGTCCACGCCGTCGGATGCGCGCGGCCTCCTCAAGGCCGCCCTCGCGGGCGACGATCCGGTGATGTTCCTCGAACCCAAGAAGAACTACCGCACGATCAAGGAAACGCTCCCGGACGAAGACGGAGCCTACCTCCCCCCCGGCGTCGCGCGCACGGTGGTCGAGGGGACGCAGGTCACCGTCGTTGCGTGGGGCGCGATGGTGCAGACGGCGGTGGAAGCCGCCGAAGCCGCCCGTGCGAAGGGTCTGTCGGTCGAAGTCCTCGACCTGCGGACTCTCGTTCCCATGGATGTGGACGCGATCCTCGATTCGGTCAGGAAGACCGGTCGCGCGGTCATCGTCCACGAGGCCCCGCGCACGTGCGGCGTCGGTGCCGAAATCGCGGCCCTGATCGCGGACGGCGCGATCGAAAGCCTCGAAGCCCCCGTACTTCGGGTGACCGGGTTCGATACCCCGTTCCCCTACGCGTTGGAACACGTCTACATGCCGAACGCCGACCGCGTGCTCGCGGCCGTCGAAAAGGCCATTCATTTCTGAGCGGAGAGACGACTATGCCGTTCGAGTTCAAGCTTCCGGATATCGGTGAGGGCGTCGCGGAAGGCGAAATCACCAAGTGGCACGTGAAGGAAGGCGACACGATTCGCGAAGACCAACCGATGGTCGAAGTGATGACCGACAAGGCGACGGTCGAAATCCCGGCGCCGAAGACGGGTCGCGTCGTGAAGATCCTCTA
>CAIWVZ010000274.1 GCA_903916245.1 uncultured Planctomycetota bacterium
GGCAAGGGCAAGGCCGGCCTCGTCGTCCACCAAGCGGAACTCAAGGAACTGCGCCGCGAATCTGCGGCTCTCCACGACCGCGTCGCGGCGGCGCGTCAGGCGCTCGTCGACGCACGTTCGTCGATGGAAGCCGCGCGCGCCCGCGTGAAGGAATCGTCCGGCGCTCTCGTCGCCGAGCAGGGCGAACAGAACCGCCTCGATCAGGAACTCGTTCGCCTCGGGCACGAACTCGAACGACTTTCGGCGGAAGATCGTCGCGAATCCGATCGTCGCGCCCGCGCGATCGACACCCGCGAAGCCGCCCTCCGTCGCGTCGACGTCGTCGACGGCGTGTCGACCAAGGCGCGCGAAGACCTCGCCCGTCTCGACGAGGAACGCCGCGCCAAGCAGGCGTCTCTCAAGGCCGAAGAGGGCGAGGCGGGTCGACTCGCGACGCGTCACGAAGAAGTGCGCATCGAAGAGGCGCGGCTCGGCGAACGGGTGTCGAACGCGCAATCGCGTACCCGCAACCTGACCGACGCGATGGAGACGATGCGACAAGGGATCGCACGAGCGAAATCCGACATCGCCGCCGACGAGGAATCGCGGGCGCGGTCGGAGCGCATTTCCGCCGAAGAGCGGACGCGCGCGACGACGCTCGAAACCCTTCTCGCCTCCGCGGGGGATCGTCTTTCGACGGAAGACGACGTCACCGGGAAGATCCGTGAACGCCTCGACGCCGTGAATCTCCGACTGCGCGGCATCGAAGCCGACCTCGACGCGACGGGAGACCGCGTCGCGAAGGAACGCGGCCGCGAGGCCGAACTTCGCGCCGAAACGTCCGCCATGCTCGAGCGCGCGAAGGAAACGCACCAAAGCGACCTCGCCGTGCTTCACGGCGACGGCTACACGGATCCGGATCTCGATTGGGACGGAATGGCCGTCGAAGTGCGCGAGAACCGCGAGAAACTCGCCCGTCTCGGCAACGTGAATCACGCGGCCCTCGAAGAACTCGCCGTGGCGGAAGAACGCGAAGCCTTCCACCTTCGCGAAGAGTCCGATCTCGTGAAGTCGCAGGAGCAACTCGCCGACGTCCTCCGGGCGATCGAGAAGCAGTCGACCGCGATGTTCCTCGAGACGTTCCATTCCGTCTCGCAGCATTTCAGCCACATGTTCCGCCGCCTCTTCCGGGGCGGCCGAGCCGAGATTCGGCTCGAAGACGAGACGCGGCCGCTCGAGAGCGGCATCGACATCCACGCGTGTCCTCCCGGCAAGGAAATGCGCGCGATCACGCTGCTCTCCGGCGGTGAACGCACGATGACGGCGGTCTCGCTCCTCTTCTCGATCCTCCGTGCGAATCCGACGCCGTGCGCCTTGCTCGACGAAGTCGACGCGGCGCTCGACGAAGACAACACGGACCGCTTCGGGAACATGCTCGACGAGTTCCTCGAGAAGTCCCAGTTCATCGTCATCACGCACTCGAAGCGCACGATGGAAAAAGCGTCGACTTTGGTCGGCGTCACCATGCCGGAGCGCGGTGTTTCCCGCCGCGTGACGGTCCGTCTTGAGCAGGTCGGCAACGACGGCGAGATCCGCGACGTCGATGCGATGAACAAGGCGGCGTCGGTCGCCGCCCAGTCCGACGAGGCGCCCGCGGTCGGGAAGGTCGCCGCCGAGCGCCCCGCCGAA
>CAIWVZ010000275.1 GCA_903916245.1 uncultured Planctomycetota bacterium
CGAACAGGCGTCGAAGGAGGGCGGTTGGGTGCGCAAGACCGATTTCGAGCGCCGCGTGAAGCCCGTCGTCGAGAAACACGCGAAGGACAAGGCGGCTTGGGACGACATCGAAAAATCGGCGTACGGCAAAGCCCTCAAGGACGTCGAGACCACCACGCAGGCGGCATTGGCGAAGGCCTTCGAAGGAAAAGTCTCCTTCCTCGCGACGGTGCAACGCCCCTACGTGATCTTCGTCGAAGAAACGCCCTCGTGGGAAGCGCTCAACGTCGGGAAATCCGTCGCGGATCCTCTGCTGCAGCTGAACCGTATGTTCATGGATCAGTACGCGAAGGACTGCGACCTCAAGCCGATCGACGACCCGATTCCGGTCGTCTACTTCGAATCCGACGCGAAGTACCGCACCTACAACGCGGCGACGGGCGGTCCGCAGACGCCGGGCGTCCTCGCACACTTCGAACATGAATCCGGTCGGCTCGTCGTCCACCGCCAGTGCGACTTCACGACGATCATGCACGAAGGCACGCACCAGTTGTTCGCGAAGCACACCCGCTCCGCCCCCTCCTTCCTCCGGCGCTCGTACTGGTTCCAGGAGGGCGTCGCGGAATGGTTCGGCGGCTCGTCTCAGAAGGTCGGATCCGACGGCGCGTTCACCTACGAAGTCGGCCTCCTGCAAGTCGGACGTCTCGAAGGGATGCGGTCCATCTCGGTCGACGACTACTTCTCCGTGAGCGAACTCGTGCAACGCACCTACGGCGACCGCATGATGTACGAATCGATGGGCGGAAAGGGTCAAACCAAGATCCAGCTCATCTACGCCCAAGGGTGGTTCCTCATCTACTTCGTGAACCACTTCAACGTGGACGCGGAGGGATACGTCGTCTACGGCAAGCCCGGCAAGTACAAGGCGGGATGGTCGAAGTACCTGAAGGCCGAACTCGACGGCAAGACCGGAAAGAAGGTCTTCATGGAGGCCTTCGGCGTCGACGACGACGGTCTGAAGAAGATGAACGAAGAATTCCAAGCCTACTACAACTACGTGATGCGCAAGATCCAACTCGACCAGGTGAAGGACAAGCAACTCATTCCCTGGGACGCGTACGTGAACCGCATCGGCGAGAAGACGGGCGAGAAGGAGGACGACATCCTCTTCCCCAAGAAGAAGTGACGGCGCGCTCCGTCGACGACGGCCCCGGAAACCCCGGGGCCGTTTTCATTTCGGCGGAGTCCCCGCCTCGAGCAGCGATCGACCGAGCTGTCCGCAGCCCGCGAACTGATCCTTGCCGCCCGAATAGCGCACCTTCACCGGGAATCCGAGTCCGCGCAGTTTGGCGGTGAACGCCCGGGCCTCCTCCATCGACGGCGCTTCGAGTTCGTTGCCGACGGGATTGAGAGGGATGACGTTGAGAATGAGGTTGAAGCCGCGCAGATGGGTGCGCATCGCTTCGATGTCGTCGTCGCCCATCGTCAGATTGCGGATCGCCACGTACTCGAGCGTCACGTGTTTTCCGCCGCGATGGCGTTCGTAGCGCTTCACGGCGTCGAGGAACGCGTCGAATCCGAATCGTTCCTGGATCGGCATGAGTTTCAGGCGCTTTTCGGGCACGGCGCTGCCCAGGGAGAACACCAACTTCCACGGTCGACCCGCATCGATCCAACGATGGATCGCGGGGACGACGCCGGACGTCGAAACGACGATCCGCTTCTTCGAAATCTGGAGCCCCGGCGTCGACGTCATCACTTCCGCCGCCCGCGCGACCGCCTCTTCGTTGAGAAGCGGCTCGCCCATGCCCATGAACACGATGTCCGACACGCGGACGCCCGCGTCCCGCGCGACGAAGACGACTTGATCGACGATCTCCCACGCCTCCAAGTTCCGCTTCAATCCGAGCATGCCCGTCGCGCAGAAACGGCACGCGAGCGGGCATCCGGCCTGGGACGAGACGCATACCGTCCACAGTCCGTGGTGATGCAGAAGGACGGACTCGATCACGTTGCCGTCGGCGAGTTTGAACGCGTACTTCGCACTCCGATCCCAGGATCGGCGTACCGACAGAAGTTCGAGGCTCGTCGTCGCAAAGAGCCCGTCCGCGATCGCGGCCCGTTCCTTCGCCATTCCGGGGATCTCCGCGAAGGTGCGGAATCCGTCCTGCAGGATGCCCTTGTAGATGCGCGCGCCGAGCGTGGCGCCGGCTTTCTCGCCGCCGAAGGCGCGGATGCGCGCTTCCACGTCGGGGAACGTCAGGCCTTTGATGTTGGGGCGCTCGGTCACGGTCCGCTCATGCTAGGCGATCCCGAGAGGTCATTCCATCGAACCGCGGGTAAGCGGCGAGGAGGGATGCACCGAGACGCTCAGGACGAGACCCAAGGCGGCCATCATCGCGACCAACGCGGAACCGCCGCTCGACACGAGCGGCAACGCGATGCCGGTCGTCGGAACGACGCCGAGCGCAACTCCCGCATTGACGAGGGTCTGCACCGCGAAGAGCGTTCCCACCCCGGTGCAAATGACCTTCCCGGCCGGATCGCGGCACACGAAGCCGACGCGGAAGCATGCGAGGACCAAACACAACAGCGCGGCGAGCAACAGGGACGCGCCGACGAATCCGTAGTTTTCCGAAACCGTCGCGAAGACGAAGTCGTTGTACGAC
>CAIWVZ010000276.1 GCA_903916245.1 uncultured Planctomycetota bacterium
GAGACCTCGCGGGTGGAGCCGCGACGCTGACAGTCGCCGGATCGCCGTTCGTGCCCGCCGTCGGGGATTTCTCGACGATCGCGGGGTCTTTCATCATGGCGTCGCCGACCAACGACGTACCCGGAGTGGCGGCGGACGACGGATTCGGTGTTTGGTTCGCGCTCGCGGATCGACGCACGCCGTCGTTGACCCTTCCGTTCCTCGCGGGCGGGTGGACGTACGCGGCTTCCGTCGTCAACACCGTGACGGGCGAGCGCCGTCCGATCGGCACGTTCCGCTATGCGATCGGAGTCGATGACGATGCATCGACGTGGGCGGGCCGCGGCGCGGCGAACCCCGGGCTTCCGGTTCCCGGCCAGGATTTCGTCACGGCGGTGCCCGCCGTAACCCTCGCGCCTCAAACGGTCGGCCCTTCGTGGACGCTGCGTGTGACGGTGGAACCGACACCTCGCCTTTCGTCGACGCCGTTCCCGATCACCATCATGACGGGCGCGGCCCCCGCGGCCTCCTCATCGGCGTCGCTCGCGGTCGTTCCGTTTTCACTCGCGGGTTCGGTTCAGCGCTGATTTGCGGGATTGTCGGATCGCTTCGTGCACTGAAGTGACGAAGCGGACTCTCCAGGTCCGGTCCGGTAAAAGTTTTCTACGCGATTCGGGTGCTTCGCGCGTAAAACGTGACCCTCATGCCTCGCTTCGGCGGGGCGTCGGTGTGCTCGGCGATCGACACGGACCTGCCTCCGTTCGGATCCCCGGCACGATGCGAGGACACGTGGTGCCAGTGAACAAAGTCATCGTCGCGGTTCGTGATCCCGAGGTCAGGGAGCGCATCCTCGGGGCCGTTTCACGCGACTTTCCCGCGGATGCCGTCACCACGACGGCCAACGGGCTCGAACTCGCCAAACTGCTCGAGGAGCGTCGCCCGACCGTCCTCTTCGCATCCACCGATCTCGACAGGGTTTCCGTCTTTCAGATCATCGAAGGCCTGACGCCGCGTCGCATCCCCGCGATCGTCTTCGTCGCGCCGGACGGCGCGATCGCCACCGACATCGCCGCCTCCGGGTGGACGCGCCTCGCGCCGGAGGCTTCGGCGACGGCGATTCGTGCCGCCGTCGAATCGGCCCGGTCGCATCCCCGGTCCGCTTCCACGCATTCGGCCCTCGGCAACCTCTCCCGTCGCCGCGTCGATGCGCTCGGCCGGATCGACCACATCTGCGTCCGTTTCGGCATTCGTCCGAAATTCATCCCGCTGCCGACCGTGCAGTGGATCGAGTCGTGCGGCAACTACGTGCGTCTCCACACGGCCGACCCCGAAGCGTGGAAGGTCCGCGTGACGCTCAACCGCTTGGAAAAACTCCTCGATCCCCAACAGTTCGTGCGGATTCACCGCTGCCACGTGGTGAACGCCGACCACGTCATGGACGTCCAGCCGCACTTCCACGGCGACGCCAAAGTCGTGATGCGCAACGGCGATCGGATCGAACTGTCACGCACGCACCGCGCGGCTCTGGCCGCCCTCGACGTTACGGCCTGACACCTTTCGCGGCGAGGCGGAATACGTCGGCGAAACGCGGCCGGAGCGTTTCCGCATCGGAACGGACGCTTTCGAGGACCCGAATCGTCGCTCCGGTCTCGCGGGCGCGCGCCAACATGTTCGCGGCAAGCGCCAATCCGTCGCCGTCCGCCGAGGAACGACGGAGAACGTCCGCGTTCCAAAGGCTCAATGTCCCCGCCGACGCGCGCCGCAGTGGTTTCGGGAGACCGGCAAGCGCGCCGACGAGGGCGATCGAGATCCCGTGCAGGAGGGGAGGCGACGCGTCGGCGAGCACCACGCTCGCGGTGTCCGCGTAGGCGTCGAGCAGGAGTCGGAGTTTCGCGGGGAATTCGATCTCGTCGGGGGAGACGACGGCGACCGCATCCCCGGAAACGAGCGCCAACGCTTCCCGAAGGCACGCGCCACGACCCGACGGGCGGTCGAGTCCGAGAACTTTGACCGGAAGAAACGCGGTTTCGCCCCAGTGGAACAGGAGTCGCGTCGTACCGTCGGTCGACGCGTCGTCGACGAAGACGAGTTCGGGAAAGTCCGGAAGTGTCCGACGATGCAGATCCCCGAGCGTTTCGAGGAAGCGCGGTAGGTTCGGCACCGCATTGCGGCAGAGGACGACGACGGAGACGATCACGACGCCGGGATGGTAGCGTTTCGCCATGCTTCCGCCCGACGAAGATCCGTTGGCCGCGCTTCGCGCCCTCATGGAGGACGCCCGCGTTTTCGGGATGGAGGGGTGGGGGACCGCAGAGTCGTCGTCTCGGGAGGCCGTCGTCGTCGAACCGTCGCCGCTCGCCGAGGATCCACCCGACGCGGAAGCCGTCGCCTCTCTTCCTCGAGCGGCGACCGACGATCCGTTCGGTCGAATCGCCGAGGACGTCGATGCCTGTCGTCGCTGCGCGCTCGGCGCGGTGCGGCCCCGTTGCGTCCGAGGGGAAGGTGGTGTCGCGGAATTCCTGTTCGTCGGTTCCGGACCGTCCGCGTCGGATGAAGCGGAGGGGCGCGCGTTCACCGGCCCCGAGGGCGCACTGGTCGACCGGATGATCACGGCGATGGGGCTAGATCGCGGTGCCGTCTTCCTCACGCACGTCGTGAAATGCCGCCCCGAAGAGGGGCGGGCGCCGACCTCGGACGAAGCCGCGGCCTGCGTCGATTTCCTTCGTCGTGAATTCGCGGCGGTCAAACCGCGTGTCGTCGTGGCGTTCGGCGACGCCGCGGCGCGTCGACTCCTCAACACGGAGCGCGGCGCGATCGAATTGCGCGGTCGCCCGCATCCGCTCGGAGGTGCGTCATGCATCGTCACGCATGCGCCGTCGGATTTGCTCGCCGCGCCCGCGCTCAAGGCCGAAGCGTGGGAAGATTTGAAACTGGCGCTGCGGTGTGTCGGTCGCGAACCGCCGCGGCGTGCTTGACGGGCGGTACGACGCCCGCCTACCATCGATCGCGATCGCACGTCTTCCATGTCCGAAACACCCGTCTGGGGCATCGACCTCACAGAATCCTCCCTGCGCGCGGCCAAACTCGTGATGCAGGACGGAAGACCGTTCCTCGAGGCGTGGGAAGTGATCGATTTCGCGGCCGACGTTCCGGACCCCCACGGAACGACGCGATTCGAAACCGTCCATCGCGCGCTGCATCGATTCGCCGCCACCCACGACCTCGACGCGTGTACGGTGGCCGTCACCGCGCGGTCGGAGACTTTGTTCGTGCAGACGGCGTTCGTTCCGCAGTCGCCGAACATCGAATTGCCCGCATTGCTGCGGGCGGAAGCGGCCGAGCAGATCCCGGGGGGGATCGCCGACGTTTTCTGGGATTACCGCGTCGAACGCGTCGCGTCGACGGGAGACGTGGTGGCGGAGTTCTTCGCGTGGCCCAAGTCGGTCGTCGACCGATGCGTGAAGACGGCGCGGGCGGCGATGATTCCCGTCGATCGGGTGGAGCCGTCGGCGTTGGCGTTGCTCAACGTCGCGGCGGCCGAGGGTCTCGCATCCGAGGGCGTTCTCGTCGTCGATGTCGACTATTCATCAACAACGGCGGTCGTGCGTCTCGGCGATCGTCATGTGGTGCGATCGCTCCCGATCGGCGGCTGCGACGTCGCGGCCCTGTTGCGCGGCGCGGGGATGAAGCCCGGTGCCGCCGCCGCACTCGCGGCCGGAGGTCCTGCGCCGACGAAGGATGCCGCGGATCTCCTCGGACGGGTGCGTGAAACCGTCGGTGCGGCGATCGTCGACGAAATCCGACGTATGGTCCACGGGACGCCGCCCGATTCGATCGTTCGCGTCGTGTTGCACCGATCGCATCCGACCGTTCCCGAAATCGCCGCGGCCCTCGCCGCCGAATTCGGGACGCCCGTCGACGAGCCGATCGGATTCCGCTCGATCGACGTCAATCCGGACGTGGTTTCGGCGGGCATTCAGGAGTGGCACGGCGGTCTCGCGCGTGCCGTGGGGGCCGCGCTCCCTTCGCTCGGCCGTGCGGCCGTCGCACCGCGATTGTCGCCGGACGGTATTCCGCGCCCGGAATCCCGTGTTCCGCTCGGGTTCGTGCTCGCGGGTTTGTTTCTGGTCGTCGGTGTTCTCGCGGCGTGGCGCGAGCGGGAGGCCGCGGCCGACGCGTCCCGTGCCGCCGTCGCGGCGATGCGGGCGGAGCTCGACGGGATCGGCGACCGCACGGTCGACCGTGCCTTGGCCCGTCTCGCCGTGCGTCCCGAGGACGATCTCGTGCGTCGTTGGAAGACTCCCGACGACGCTTTCGGGCCCGCGGAGGCGTTCGCGTCGATCGTCGACGGATTGGCGAATCCGCCCGGAGGCCGACCGTCCGGCGACCTCGCACCGCTGCTGTTCGGCTTCGACGTCGGCGTCGCGGCGGGATTGCGACCCGGCCGCGGACGCGTGGTGCTCGCGCTCGTCGCGACGGATTCCGATGCGGCGCTCGACGCGTTGCTCGATCGCACGGCCCGTTCGTTGAACGGCAAGCCCGGTATCGCGACGTTGACTCCCGTCGAATCATGGACTTCGGGTGCCGTCTCGGACCGTCCCGGCGCCGGAGGCGATTCTTCGGACCTTCGCGTTCGATTCCGCTGCCGTCGCTTCGACCTCGTGCTCGAAGGGAGTGCCGAATGACGTCCAAAGCGGCTTGGCTCGGCGGGGCGTTGTCGGCGGGGGCTCTCGCGATGTGGGTCGGGCTGGCCTTGCCCGCCGGGCGCGATGCCCACGACGCCGCGACCGGGTTCAGCCGAGCTTCGGCGGAATTCGACGCCCGATTGCCGACCGTCGCCGGTCCCGAGATCGAACAGCGCGTTCTTGAAATCGCACAGGCCCGGGCACGACTCTGCGACGTCTTCGAAGCGCCGAAACGCGCGGCGGCGGCGGCGATCTTCGACGCGCCGCTCGAAGGAGTCGCGGCCGACGCACCGTTGGACGAAATGCGACGTGTGATCGGTGTCCGGCGTCAGGACGCGGGACGCGAGGCGACGCTCGCGTTGCGCGCGGCGGGAGGGCCGGACATTCCCGGATGGCCGATCACCCTTCCGGCGTGGATCGAACCGTCGGCCCCCGACCCGACCCCCGGTGAGATGGCTCGCGACCTCGCGAGGTTCCGCATCGACGTAAGACTCGCGACGTCGCTCGCGACTTCGGGCGCGTCGGCCACGGACGCGGCGACGACTTCCATCTCGGAGGACGTGGGGGAACGACGGGTGAAAACCGTCCTTCGGTTCGCGGTGCCGACTCGCGGAGTGTCCGCGACGGTTCAAAAGACGGTCGCGGCGCTGCAGGGGTGCGGAGCGGTCGTTCGTGTGACGGGGCTTTCGGCGGCACCGCCGCCGTCGGTGCGGTCCGGATTCGGGGGAGACCCACCCGTCGACGTCGTCCTCGTCCTCGAGGCGGTCTTTCCGGGGCCGAGGAGGTCGCCGTGACGACGCCGTCCTTCGAGCGCCATGAGGCGCGAAACCAACATCGGGCATCCGTTTGGTTCCGTGTGTTTCGGCGCCCCGACGCGTCGGCGGCCGTCGTGGCGTTCATCGGTGCCGGTGCGCTTTGGTGGATCGGACGCCCGGCCTTCTCGGCGTCGGACGTCGCCGAAGCCGCGAATGCGAAGAAGCGCGCGGTGGAAATCGCCCTCAATCGCGGCGAAATCGATACCCGCGGCCCCCTCATGAAGACCGAGGCGGCCATCCGCGCTCTGGAATCGTCCACTACCGCACCCGCCGCGCCCAAGGGGCTCCCGGCGGGCCTGACCTACCCGGGGACCTGGTTGGAAACGATCCGGCCCGGCGAGACCAACATCGTCAAGTTCGGTGCCCCCCGAAAACTCGATGCCGTCGCCGAACCCGGCGCCGTCGTCCTGTCGTGGGCGCCTCCCGAGGCCACGGTGGTCCTTTCCGCTTACGAAATCCACCGTTCCGAGGACGGCGGACCGTCCACGATGGTCGGGAAAGTGGCCGGTGACGCGCTGACATGGCGCGACGAATCGGTCGTCGCGGGGCGTCCCTACGCCTACGTCGTCGTCGCGGTCACCTCCGACACGCTCCTCGTCGGTTCCGGCCGCTCACGCTCGCCGGAGTCCGACCCGGCGGCCCTCCGGGCGGCTTCGGACTCGAAAATCGAACTCGTGGACGTCGCCGAGGGGGCCGTTCGTTTGCGGATTCGCAAGAAGACGGGCTCCGACGGGTGGCGCACCCGCATCGTGACCGTGGCGGAGGGAAAGCCCGTCGGCGACGTCGATCCTTCGACCGGGCTCGATTGGACGACGGGGCGGACCGTGGCGAAAATCGCCGAAGCCCTCTCGGAAACCGAGCGTTCGCGGGATGAGGTGGTTTTCGACGCCGCGGGGCGTGTGGTCCTCGAGGGGGGGATCCCCAAGAGGGTTTCGACCGTGCGCCGCGAAGTTTGGCGGACGGTTTCGGTGACCTTGTCCGGGGGTGGGGCTCCGGACGAGACCCTGACGCTCGAAAAACGGTGAGCCGGGTTGCAGCCCCTTTACCCCTCCCTATAATCCCGGCTCCCAACGGAGAACGATGTTCGGATCCCGTTGCCCTGCGGATCACGCTGCGTGGTCTTGGCAAGGCAGGTCCCGACATCGAACGGATGGATTGAGTGGCGTACCCCTCGGGGTCCGCGATCGAAACGAGGTGCCATGTCGCGACGCGCGCTTGGGTTCCAGTTCCCAGTCTTGTTTGCCGTGACGTCTTTGGTCGTCATCGGCTGTTCCACCGACGGATCGTCGGAGTCCGCGAAGGCGGTCGAGCAGGGCATCCCCGCCGTCCGTCTCGTGAGCCCGGGCGCGCAGCCCGAGGCCGTCACCACGACGGAAGGCATGTCCATTCAGGATGTGGCCGATCGTCAAAAGGCCATCGACGCGAAGCGTGCCGAGGTGTGCAAGGCGCACCTCGCGAACGGTCGCAAGGCGATGGAGGACGGTCGCTTCGAGGAGGCGGCGCGCGAGTTCACGCTCGCGACCGAAATCGATCCCTCCAACAAGGACGCGCAGGGTGAACTCGAGAAGGTCAACGCCATTCTCGGCACTCCGGGCGCCCGCAAGGACCTCGCGGCTCAGGATGCGTGGAAGACTTCGGTCGCCCGCATCGATCAGGCCGTGACCCTCGCGCGCTACCACTTCAACCTCGCGATGAAGGCGGGTGCCGAAGGCAACCACGCCGCGGAGATCGAGAACCTCAAGAAGGCGCTCATCCTCCTCCGCGCGAACCCGGCCGCCGACGCCGACTTCAACGAGAATCAGGTGAAGGCGGCGCTCGACAAGGCCGTGGCCTCGAAGGAAGCCGCCGACCGCAACGCGGCCGCGGAACAACTCGAAGCCGCCAAGTCGATCGAGCGCCAGCGCGCCGACGAAGAGCGCGCCCGCGTGCAGCGCTCCATCGACGAGCGCCTGAACCTCGCCGAAGACGCGTTCAAGCGCGAGAAGTTCGGCGAGTGCCAGCGCCTTTGCGACGAGGCGATTCGTCTCGACTTCGCGAACGAGCGCGCCCGCAAGCTCAAGGAATACGCCCGTCGCGCCGAACTCGACTCGATCCACGCCGACAACATCGCGCGTCATCGCGAACAGTGGCAGCGTTGGATCGAGGAGGTGCAGGACATCCGCGTTCCGCAAAACGCGACCGTCATGTACCCGGATCTCGACAAGTGGCGCGCCATCGCGAACCGCGGTCCGATCGAACTCCAGCCCGACAAGGCCGAAGTCTCGGACGTCGACGCCGAAATCCAGCGCATGCTCGACACGACGATCCTCAAGAACGTCGACTGGCAGGAGAAGCCGCTGGATGAAGCGCTGAAGTTCATCCGCAACTCGACCGGCAAGAACGTGACGATCGACCGCGCGGTCGACGAGAAGGTTCCGGCCGCCGATCGCAACCTCAACCTCCAGTTCGGTGAAATCTCGGCCGCGGCGGCGCTCAAGCTCGCCGTCGAGTCGCTGAAGCTCCGCTACGTGGTGGAAGAAGGCCGCATCCGCATCACGACTCCGGAAGAGATGCGCAAGTCGAAGGTCACGAGCTTCTACGAAGTGCGCGACCTCACGGCGAAGCTGAACTCCTACCCGGGCATCGACATCAACCTCAACCCGTCGGGCGCCGGCACGAAGGCCCCCGAAGAAGAGGGCGATTCGGGCGAAGACAACAAGGCGATCGAAGCCGACCGTCTCATCGGCATGATCCGTGAAACCGTCGACAAGGCGTCGTGGGATGAAGATCCGACGAACACGATCATCGACAAGAACGGCACGCTCGTCGTGAAGCAGACCGCGGAGAACCAAAAGAAGATCGCGGATCTCCTCGGCAGCCTCCGCAAGAGCACCGGCATCCAAGTCGAAATCGAATCGCGCTTCGTGGCGGTCGAGAACAACTTCCTCCAGGAAGTCGGCGTCGACTGGCGCGGACTCGGCGACAACTCCGGCGGTCAGGGCGTCCCGGGCCAAGGCACGAGCGCTCCGTTCGACGACTTCGGTCAGCCGGGCGCGACCTCGGTGCTCGGCTCGGACAACTCGTCCGGCGCGTACTACTCGCGCGGTGCCGACGGAGACATCCGTTCGCGCTCCGAGAACATCTTCACACGCTCGCTCGGTAACCCCGACACCCTCACGGCGTCGGGCGGCTTCTCGCTGCAGGCGACGTACCTCGACAACACCCAGCTCGAGGCGATTCTCCGTGCGGTGCAGAAGTACAAGCGCGTCAACACCGTGACGGCCCCGCGCCTCGTGGTGGCGAACACGCAGCGTGCGAATCTGCAGGTGCTCACCGAGATCGCGTACGTGAAGGACTTCGACGTCGAAATCGCGCAGGGATCGGTCGTCGCCGATCCGGTCGTCGACGTGGTCAAGGAAGGCGTCATCCTCGACGTCCGCCCGACCGTGTCGAACGATCGCCGCTTCGTGACCCTCGAGTTGCGCCCGACCGTCGCGTCGGTCGTCCGCCCGATCCGTCAGAAGACGACCTCGCTCGGAACGGGTTCCAACGTCACCCTCGAACTCCCCGAACTCAAGAAGGAGTCGGTGAAGACGACGGTCGTGATGCCCGACGGCGCGACGCTCCTCCTCGGTGGTCTCAAGTACTTCGAAGAGCAGGATCTCGAATCGGGAATCCCGATCCTTTCGGACATCCCGGTCCTCTCCTTCCTCTTCAGCCGCAAGGGCAACTACTCCTCGATGAAGGACCTCATCATCCTTCTCAAGGTGAAGGTGCTCGTGAAGGACGAAGTCGAACCCGCCGTCAACGTCGGCAACTGATCGACACGATGCTTCGACGAAGCCCGTTCCGCCCCGCGGAGCGGGCTTCGTGCATTTCCATGAGCCTTTCCCGCCTCTTCCGCTCGTGTCTTCCGTTCCTCGTCGCGGGAACGCTCTCCGCGCAGGCGATCCGCCGCGACGCCTCCGACGCGGCGGTCGATCTTCTCGTCGGCGCGGGGATGCCCGAC
>CAIWVZ010000277.1 GCA_903916245.1 uncultured Planctomycetota bacterium
ACGACGGGAATCCCGTGGCGCTTGCCCGCCTTGATCGCCGGGATCGCGTTCAGCACGGGCGAGTGCGGGTGGAGGACGTCGGGCCGATGGAGCCGGATCATCGCGTCGAGCCGCGCTTCGGTCGCCCGCATCTCGTCGAAGTAGCGACCGCCGGGGATCAGCGAACGCCAGGTGGACGACATCGGCGTACGGAAGAACGTCCAACCGTCGGCCATCTCTTCCGTCGCGCCGTACGCGCCGTGGCGCGGCGTCGTGAGATGGATCGTGTTCCAACCGAGGCGTCGTTGTTCCCGGAGGATCGCAGCCGTGCGGAAGGTGTAGCCGCTGTGGAGCGGCAACGAGTGGTCGAGGACGTGGAGGATCTTCAAAGGCGTGGCGGAGTCGCCCCTCGTCCGCGTATCGGATTGGGGGACAACATCTTAGGATGAAATCCGGGGACGCACCGACCGCGCACCGACGGGGGGCGAGGACGGAACGGGGGCCCGGTTCTTTCTCCAATATCGACCGGGACGGGGGCCGAGTCGTCAGCCGAAGTCGGCGGATTCGGTTCGAAGAGCGGTCAAAGGTGTGCCGTCGGTCACCTATTCGCCGTCAGGCGAGGATGCCGGTCACGACGCGCCCTTCGACGTCCGTCAGGCGGAAATCCCGGCCTTGGTGCCGGAACGTCAGTTTCTCGTGGTCCACTCCGAGTAGGTGCAGCATCGTCGCGTGCAGGTCGTGGACCGAAACCGGGTCGCGGACGATGTTGTAGCCGTACTCGTCCGTCTCGCCGAACGTGATGCCCTTCTTGATGCCCGCTCCGGCGAGCCACACGGTGAACGCCCGCGGATGGTGGTCACGTCCGTAATCGGTGTTCGTCAGAGTTCCTTGGCTGTAGACGGTGCGGCCGAACTCCGCTCCGGACATGACGAGCGTGTCGGACATCAACCCGCGTTCCTTGAGATCGGCGAGCAGCGCGGCCTGCGGCTGGTCGACCGCCTTGCACTGCAGGCGGATTTCGGACGGCAGGTTGCCGTGGGCGTCCCATCCGCGCATGTAGAGCTGAACGAAGCGCACGCCGCGTTCGAGGAGTCGACGGGCCAAGAGACAGTTCGCGGCGAAAGTTCCGGGCTTGTGGACCTCGGGGCCGTACCGCTCGAGAACCTTCGGATCCTCCTTCGAAAAATCGGTGAGTTCGGGGACCGACATCTGCATCCGAAACGCCATTTCGGCCTGTGCGATGCGTGCCTTCACCTCCGGATCCAACGACTCGCGGAACTCCCGTTCGTTCAGTTCGCCGACCGCGTCGAGCATCCGTCGGCGATCTTCACGAGAAACTCCGGGGGGATCCTTCAGCCAAAGGACGGGCTCCGTACCCCCGCGCAGGCGGCAGCCTTGGTGCTCGCTCGGGAGGAACCCCGATCCCCAGTAGCGGGACGTAAGAGCCTGCATGTTGCCGAAGCCTTGCGAGATCAGGACCACGAAAGCCGGAAGATCTTTGTTCACGGACCCGAGCCCGTAGGACGCCCATGATCCGAACGACGGACGTCCGGGAAGTTGGCTGCCGGTCTGGAAGAAGGTGATGCCGGGCTCGTGGTTGATGGCCTCCGTGTGCATCGAATGCACGAAGCAGAGGTCTTGGGCCATCCCGCCGAGATGCGGGATGAGTTCCGACAGCCAGACGCCCCGATCCGCGTTGTCGCGCCGGGTGAATTTGAAGATCGAGGGCGCCACCGGCAGCCGACTTTGTCCGCTCGTCATCCCCGTGATGCGCTGCCCGTTGCGTACCGAGTCGGGGAGGTCTTCGTCGAAGCGTTTGACGAGGCCGGGCTTGTAGTCCCAAAGGTCGAGCTGGCTCGGGCCGCCTTCCATGTGGAAGCAGATTACCCGCGACGCTTTCGCGGGGGCCGTCGGCACCAACGCGAGGAGATCGCCGAGCGCGGCGGTGCCCATGGCACCGAGCGCTCCTCCCGCGACGGTTCCGAAGAAGCGTCGCCGTGTGAGATCGAGTCCGCGTTCTCGGATCGGCGTCATGTCAAGACCTCGTCATGAAGGCGTCGAGATTGAAGAGCGTGTTCGCGAGAAGGACGAGGGGGGCGAGCTCGATCGCGTCCGCGTCCGCATCGACTTTCGCGAGTGATTTGGCGGCGGCGGCGTCCGCCGAGAAGCGCGACCGCGATTCGACGAGAAGTTTCAGGAGGCGACCTTCTTCGTCGGCGGCCGGTAGGCGTCCCAACGCACGACGGAACATCGCGCGAATACGACCGGCGTCGTCCTGCGCCGCCTCTTTGCCGATGCGGGCCAACCCGCGGGCCGATTCGACGAACTGCGCTTCGTTCCAAAGCGCCAACGCCTGCAGCGGCGTGTTCGTCGAGAGGCGTCGCACGACGCACGATTCCCGGGTGGGGGCGTCCAACGCCATCATCGCGGGTGGCGGCGACGCACGCTTCCAGAACGTGTAGAGACTGCGACGGAAACGATCGTCGCCTTCCGGCGTCGGTTGGAACCGCGTGTTGGAAACGAGCATCGAGACTTCTTCCCAAAGTCCGGGTGGCTGTTCGGGGAACACGGGTGGGCCGCCGAAGGACTCGACCAACAATCCCGATGCGGACAGAGCCGCGTCGCGCAGCGTCTCGGCTTCGAGGCGTCGGCGCGGGTACCAGGCGAGCCAGCGGTTTTCGGGGTCTTTCGCGGCGACGTCTTCGCGACGGCGCGAATCCTGGCGGTAGGTCGACGAAACGACGATCTCGCGGATCAACGCGCGCAGATCCCATCCACCTTCGCGGAAGCGGACGGCGAGATCGTCGAGCAATTCGGGATGCGAGGGGAATTCGCCTTGGAGGCCGAAATCCTCGGACGTACGCACCAAACCTTGACCGAAGATCCACTCCCAAGCGCGGTTCACCGCGACGCGGGCGACCAAAGGATTCGACG
>CAIWVZ010000278.1 GCA_903916245.1 uncultured Planctomycetota bacterium
AGATCCTGAGCCCCGTGGTTCAGGTCGTCGCCGCGTTTCCGGCGCCGATGCTGTTTCCGCTGCTCGCGGTCTTCATCGTCAACATCGGGATCCCGTTCGACGTGGGCTGCGTCATCCTCATGGTCGCGGGTGCGCAGTGGTATCTGTTGTTCAACATCATCGCCGGAGCCTCGACCCGCCCCGCGGAACTCGACGACGTCGCCCGCATCATGGGCCTGACCGGTTGGCGACGTTGGTGGATTCTCGAAATCCCGTCGATCTTCCCGTCGCTGCTGACCGGGCTCATCACGGCCGCCGGCGGCGCGTGGAACGCCTGTATCGTCACGGAATTCGTTCGGTTCCAAGGCCGCACCCTTTCGGCCCCGGGTCTCGGAACGCTGTTGAATCGGGCGACCGTCGAGGGGAATTTCCCGTTGCTCGCAGCGGGTATCTTGGTGATGGCGGTCACGCTCGTCCTCCTGAACCGTTTCTTCTGGAAACGCCTCTATCACGTCGCCGAGACCCGCTACGCTCTGTCCGCGTCCTGAGCATTCCCATGGCCAACGATCCGAAATCCACGCTCGCCGACGGTGCGACGCCCGCGGCGTCCTACGCGCCGATCCTCGAAGCGGTCGGGATCTCGAAGTCGTTCACGGACGAACGCGGGATGCAGCGCGAGGTGCTCGCGGACGTGTCGTTCCCGGTTCACGACGGGCAGGTCGTCTGCGTGCTCGGTCCGTCCGGCTGCGGCAAGTCCACTTTGCTTCGCATGTTGATGGGACTGGTTCCTCCGACGTCCGGTGCGCTCTCCTACCGGGGTCGTCCGCTCTCGGGGCTGTGCCCCGATTCGGGCGTGGTCTTCCAAAACTCGGCGCTCTTCCCGTGGATGACGGTGCTCGAAAACGTCCGCATCGGATTGAACGGACGCGGATTGAAACCGGAAGACGAGTTGTCGCGCGTGAAGCGCGTCCTCGACCTCGTCGGTCTCGAAGGCTACGAACACCTCGCGCCGCGCGAACTTTCCCGCGGCATGAAGCAGCGCGTGTCGATCGCCCGCGCGCTCGTCGGGCGTCCGGAAATCCTGTTCCTCGACGAACCCTTCGCCGCCCTCGACGTGCTGACCGCCGAATCGATCCGTTCGGAGCTCTATCGCCTGTGGCGCGACCGCGCGACGGGTCTCCGCAGCATCCTCCTCATCACGCACAAGATCGAAGAGGCGGTGTTCTTCGCCGACCGCATCGTGATTCTCTCGCAGAATCCCGGTCGCGTCCGCGAGACGGTCGTCAACGACGTTCCGCACCCGCGTGAACACCGATCGCCCGCGTTCCTCGCGATGGTCGACCGCCTCCACGCCATTTTGACGGGCATCCACCTTCCGGACTATCCGGCTCCCGGACGCCAGACGTCGGTCACGCGGCTCATTCCGCTGCCGAACGTGGGCATTTCGGAGATCGTCGGTCTCCTCGAAATTCTCCACGACCACGGCGATCAGATGGAGTTGTTCGACGTCAACGAATACACGAACTACGAGTTCGGTCACACCGTCTCGGTCATCAAGGCGGCCGAACTCGTGGGATTCGTCGACACGCCCGGCGACATGGTGCGTCTGAACGACGAAGGTCGCGCCTTCGTCGCTGCCGACATCAACGGTCGCAAAGCGCGTTTCCGTCAACGACTTCTCGGCCTCCCGACGTTCCAGCGCGTGTTGACGCTGCTGAAGAACGACGAGGGACACCGCGTGAAGGCCGATCTGGTGAAGGACGACCTCGCGTTGATCTTCCCGGCCGAGCCCCCGCGTCCTCTCTTCGAGACCATCGCCTACTGGGGACAGTGGGCGGAACTCCTCGAGTTCGACGCCGACGCCGACGAACTCGCGCTCGACCGTCCCGCGCTCGGCTGATCGTCAGTCGCGCAGGAGCGCCGCCGCGGCCCGCAGGCGTTCGGCAAAACGCATGAGGCGTTCCCCGAAATTCGCGATCGCGGCCGTCGCTTCGGGCGAATCCGGAGTCGCGCGGCGAAGCGCCGGAAGCGTGACCGCCGAATATCCGTCCGCCGCGTCCGTCGCGAGCAGGGCGTTCCGGTAGAAGCCTTCCTCCGGGCTCCCCGCCACCCACACGTCCTTGAGACGGAGGATGATCGCGTTGGCCTCGGTCGTCGCCGTTCGCGGGCGATCCGCCGCGATGGCGGCGGCGCAGGCCGCTTCGAACGTTGCCGCGGCCGCCGTCGCTTCGACGAGCGGTGCCGCGAGGGCGGCGCGCATCGACGGAGGAAGCGTCCCCGTCTCCTTCTCGATCCACGCCACCTGCGCCGGGGCATCGAAGGGGATCAGCGGCTGTTCTGCGGCTTCGAGCAGAATCGCCGCGGTGACCCGCGACATGCGAGCGTGATGGACGAAACCGGGGTCGCCGTATTTCTTCATCCAACCGAAGGTGTCGTACAGAGAGTGGTAGACCCCGTACGGTCCGCCGGATCCGGCTTCGGCGGCCGGAACGCCGAGCATGTGGACGAACGGCGCGTGGTCCGAACCCCCGCCCGGCCAGAGGAGCGTCGGCCCCGAAGGGAGTGCGTCGAGCAGCGATTTCCCCGGCGTTCGATCGTCGGGCTGCGACTGCAACGCCTCGCGCACGAGCGTCGCCAAAGGAGGGGACGCCCATGCCGAGAAGTTGCCGCCGGTGACCGCGGTATCGCAGTTGAGATAGAGCACGGCCTTCGCGGCGAGGCGCTCGCGGGCGGCTTCGACATGTTCGGTCGATCCGATGATGCCGAACTCCTCCGCGTCGAACGAACAGAACACGATCGATCGAGCGGGGCGCAGTCCGTCGCGGGCCAAGTCGCCGAGCAAGCGCGCCGCCTCGACCATCGCCACCGTTCCCGAACCCGGATCCGCCGCGCCGTGCACCCACGCGTCACGGTGGTTCCCCATGATGACCCACTCTTCGGGAGCGTAGGAGCCGCGCAGCACGCCGATCACGTTGTGGATCTTGCGGAGACGCCAATCCGAGGCCGTCTTCACGCGGACGACGACCTCTTCGGTCCCGCCGAGTCGGTAGGGGAAGGGAAGTCCGCCTTGCCAACCGTCCGGAACCGCCGCGCCCTCGAGGACTTTCAGGATCGGCTCGACGTCTCCCCAAGAAAGCGTCGCGGCGGGCAGCCCCGGCAGCGTCGGTGCTTCGGCGAGCGGGAGAC
>CAIWVZ010000279.1 GCA_903916245.1 uncultured Planctomycetota bacterium
AACTCGAAAAACTCGCGTCCCTCGGTCAGTTGTCCACCACGCTCGCCCACGAACTGTCGACGCCGCTCAACGTCGTCCTCGGTCATCTCGAACTGCTCGACATGGAACTCGGTCGGGCGGGTCTTCCGCGTGAGCGCGTCCGCACCGTGACGGGGCAGGTTCACCGTCTCGTCGGCATTCTGAAGGAGATGTTGTCGATGGTGAAACTCCCCGAGCCTCGCCTCGCGACGGTGCCGCTGCGGAGTTTGATCGACGACACGGTCCGATTCATGGTGCCGACGGCGGAGGCTCGACGGATCCGCATCGAACGTCATCTTCCGGCCGAAGACCTGTGGGTGCGCGCCGACGGCGGGCAGACGCAGCAGGTGCTGCTCAACCTGTTGACGAACGCGATTCAGGCGAGTCCCGATGCGTCGGCGGTGCGGGTCGAAGGCGGTCGCGACGGGGCGCGCGTCCGTATCCGTGTGCGCGACACGGGTCCCGGAATCCCCGAGACGGAAATGCCGCGGATCTTCGAGCCTTTCTTCTCGACGAAAACCCCCGACCGCGGGATGGGCCTCGGGTTGTCGATCAGTCGTGACATCATGGAGAAGCAGGGCGGGACGATCTCGGCGCGCAACCACCCTGACGGCGGGGCCGAGTTCGAAATCTCCTTCCCGGCGGCCGATCCCCATCACGGTGCCGGAGTCCTCGAGTGAATGAACACATCCTGATCGTCGACGACGACCCCGGCATGACCGAGATGTTGGCCGAAGTCCTGCGTCATCGAGGGTTCCGGACGTCGCGAGCCGCGGGCGGCGAAGACGGAATGCGCGCCGCGCGTGAATTACGCCCCGACGTGATCGTCACCGACGTGCGAATGGGAGCGGTGTCGGGCATCGATCTCTTGCGGACGGTGAAAGGGGAGCTCCCCGAAACCATCGTCATCCTGATGACGGCGTTCGGAACCCTCGAGAGCGCGATCGAAGCGGTCCGCGAGGGGGCCTACGACTACGTGTCGAAGCCGTTCAAAGCGCAGGAACTCTTGTTGGTCGTCGAACGCGCGCTCGAAAGTCGACGAATCGCCGCCGAAAATCGTCAATTGAAGACCGTGCTGCGCGAGCAGTCCGGGATTACCGAGATCATCGGTCGATCGCCGAAGATGATCGACGTCTTCAAGACGATCGCCCGCGCCGCCGATTCCACGGCGGCCGTCCTGATTCAGGGAGAAACGGGCGTCGGCAAGGAACTCGTGGCGCGCGCCGTGCACACCCACGGTTCGCGGAAGACGCGTCCGTTCCTCGCCATCAACTGCGCCGCGCTTTCCGAATCGCTCCTCGAATCGGAGTTGTTCGGGCACGAAAAGGGCGCGTTCACCGGAGCCGTGGCCAAGAAGGCGGGGCTGTTCAAGGAGGCGAACGGCGGCACCGTGTTCCTCGACGAAATCGGCGACATGCCGCCCGCGCTCCAGGCGAAGGTGCTTCGCGCCTTGCAAAGCGGCGAGATCCGGCCGGTCGGGGCGAACGAGTCGTTCGTCGTCGACGTGCGCATCGTGGCCGCGACGAATCGCTCGCTGCGCGAAGCGGTGAAGGACGGGCAGTTCCGCGAGGATCTCTACTACCGTCTCAACACGCTGGTGATCGCCGTCCCGCCGCTGCGGGATCGACTCGACGACATCCCGCTCCTCGTGGATCAATTCATCAAAGCGGCGAACATCCGCACGGGCAAGCACGTGACCGGCATCTCGAAGGAGGCGATCGCGGCCCTTCGCGGGTACGACTGGCCGGGGAACGTCCGCGAGCTCGAGCACGTCATCGACCGAGCGGTGGCGTTCGCCCGCGAAGAGGTCATCGTTCCCGACGCTCTTCCCGCTGAAATTTTCGAACCCCGTCAATCCACCCTTGAAAGCCTCGACGAGATGGAGCGCCGCCATATCTTGTACGTGCTGAGGAA
>CAIWVZ010000280.1 GCA_903916245.1 uncultured Planctomycetota bacterium
CGGTGACGCGCTCGCGCGTCGCGGCGAAGACCTTGTTGGATGCGGACACGGCACGCTGAAGGTCGCCCGTGCGCTTCATGACGTCGCGGATCTTGGCGGGTCCGCCGGCGGTGATCGAAGGCTCGCGAAGCAACCGCACTTCGAACGACCGTGCCGGAGCGAGTTCCGTTTCGACGCCGTCCTTCGTCCGAACGAGCGTCGCCGTGTACGTCCCCGGCGCGGCGAGGGCGCCGCGTTCCCCGCCGTCGGGCGCCGTGGTGCGGAGATTCCACCGCACACGCTTCATGCCCTTCCCGCCCGGCACGTCGACCTTGCGGACGGGCGTCCCGTCGGCGTCGCGGATGACGAGTGCGACCGAAGGCCCTTCTTCGGCGGCTTCTTTGCGGAGGACGTCGATCGTGGGAGTCGGCACCGGTTCTTTCTTCTTCTCCAAATCGCGCTCGGCCTTGCGACGCGCCTCCTTCGCCGATTCGAATCCGTCTTTCACCCACACGGTGAAGACGGCGCCCGCTTCGGGATTCGGAGCCGACCACAGCGACGAACCTTGGAACGCCTTGCCGTTGCCGCCGAGCGGTCGGGAGTTCACGTACTGCCGTGCGGGACGCACCGGACCGATCCATCCCGTCGCGGTGAGTGTTTCGGGAGAGATCTCGCGCAGCGGCGTGTAGTCGTCGAAGACGAAGAACCCACGACCGAAGCTCGCGGCGACGAGGTCGCCGTCGCGGCGATGAATCTCCAGATCGCGGATCGCGATCGTCGGCATCCCGGATTTCAGCGGATGCCACGAAGCACCGCCGTCGCGCGTCACGTGCACCCCGAACTCCGTTCCGACGAACAGAAGGCCCGACGCGACGTGATCCTGCACCAGAGTCCACACGCTTCCCCGCGGCGGGAGATCCGACGCGATCGACGTCCACGTGCGACCGCGATCGATGCTCTTCATGACGTAGGGTTTGAAGTCGCCGAACTTGTGTAGGTTGAACGTCGCGAAGACGGTGTCGTCGTCCGTCGGCGACGCGAGGAGGCACGAGACGTAAGCGAGCTTCGGCAGTCCGATATCCTCCGATTGCACGCGACGCCACGAATTACCTTCGTCTTCGGACACCTGAATGAGACCGTCGTCGGTTCCGACGTAGAGAAGTCCGCGCACGCGCGGCGATTCGGAGAAGGCGACGATGTTGCCGTAGAACGACGTCGACATGTGCTTCGCGACCGCGTCGATCGACCACTCCTGGCCGAAGACCTCGAGGCGGTCGCGATCGAGTTGCCGCGTGAGATCCGGACTGCGCCACGCCCACGAGTCCCCGCGGTCGTCGCTGCGGAACAACCGATTCGCCGCGAACCACAGGCGCTTCGGATCGTGGGGAGAGATCGCGAGCGGCGAGTCCCAGTTCCAACGGAACGCGTCTTCACCCTTCCGCGGCTGCGGTTGGATGTCGATGCTCTCTCCGGTGCGCCGATCGTGACGAATGAGGCCGCCGTGCTGCCACTGCGAATACACGATGTTGGGATCGACGGGGTCGATGGCCGGTTCGAATCCGTCCCCGCCGACCGTCACGAACCACTCGTGGTTGAGGACCCCCGACGCCGACGTGTTTCGGGACGGACCACCGAGCGTATTGTTGTCCTGCGTTCCGCCGTAGACGTTGTAAAAAGGCGTCGCGTTGTCGAGGGCCACCCGATAGAACTGGGTGATCGGCAGATTGCCGAAGTAACGCCACGTGCGGCACTTGTCGAACGTCTCGTAGATGCCGCCGTCGCAACCGATCACCATGTGGTTGCTGTCCTTCGGGTCGATCCACAGCGCGTGATTGTCGACGTGCTTGTCGGACTCGCCGGCCTCGCGCCACGTCTTGCCGCCGTCTTCGGTGACCTGAAGCATCGTGTCGAGCGAATACACCGTGTTCGCGTCGACCGGATCGCAGACGAGTTCCTGGTAGTACTGCGGACTCGTCGACATATACGACGACCGTTTCTCGAACGACACGCCGCGATTCACCGAGCGATAGAAGCCGCTCGCTCCGTCCTGAGCCTCGACGAGCGCGTAGACCACTTCCGGTCGCGTGGGCGGGATGGCGAGACCGATGCGTCCGAGGTGCCCGCCTGGAAGTCCCGACGTGCACGTCGTCCATGTCCGACCACCGTCGATCGACTTCTTGAGAGACGAACCGGGCCCTCCGTCGATCAACGTCCATACGCGGCGTGCGCGTTGATAGGTCGCGGCGTACATGACGTCGGGATTCCCGGGCTCCATCACCACGTCGGTGACGCCCGTATGTTCGTCGGTTTCGAAGGCCTTCGCCCACGTGGCTCCACCGTCCCTCGACACGAAGAGGCCCCGATCGCCGCCGGCCTTCCACAGCGGACCTTGGGCCGCCACGAAGAGCGTGTTGCGGTCCTTCGGATGCACGAGCACCTTGGCGATGTGCTCGGATTCCTTCAGGCCCGCGAAGGCCCACGTGTCGCCGCCGTCGCGCGACACGTAGAGACCGTCGCCGTAGCCGACGCTGCGTTGACTGTTGTTTTCTCCGGTGCCGACCCAGATCGTCAGCGGATCGTGCGGATCGACGGCGACGCAGCCGATCGAGTAGGAGGTCTGATCGTCGAAGATGGGTTCGAAGGTCGTACCCGCGTTGCGGGTTCTCCAAACGCCGCCGCTCGCCGCGGCGACGTACCACGTGCTTTCGCGTCCGGGGACGACCGCGAGATCGGCGATGCGGCCCGACGCGGTGGCGGGCCCGATGCCGCGCCATTTCATGCCTCCGAGAGCGGACGCGCCGAACTTCGGGGGCGCCTCCTTCGATTCCGGAGCGGGCTTCGACTCTTGTGCGAACACGGCGCACGCCGCGGGAACGAGCGCGAGCGCCAACACCAACGGACGCAGGACGGACTGGAATCGGATCACCGGAAATCTCCTCGTACGATCTTAGCGGAGCGGACGCTCCGATCCTCGAAGGGGGCCGAAGAACACGTCGCGGGCGGTTCGAACGACGTTGGCGTGGGCGAGGACCGTGCGCGACGGATCGCGCCCGTAGCCGCCACCTTGACAAGAAGCCACAGGGATCCCCGACGCGCGACACGCTTCGAAGACGCGACGGTCGCGCGCGACGAGCCCCGCATGGCTGAGCGCGAGGCGGCCGAGTCGGTCACCCTCGAGAGGATCGACCCCGGCCTGATACAAAACGACGTCGGGACATGCCCGCGCGAACGCCTCGGGAAGATGACGGTCGAGGGCCTCGAGGAACGCGTCGTCTCCCGTTCCGTCCGGCAACGCCACGTCGAGGTGCGACGGCACCTTGACCCGCGGGAAGTTCTTCGCGCCGTGCATGCTGAACGTGAACACCGCTTCCGACCCGCCGAGGATCTCGGCGGTCCCGTCGCCTTGATGCACGTCGAGGTCGACGATGAGGACGCGTCGTGCGCGGCCTTCGGCGAGGGCGGCGGTCGCCACCACGGCGAGGTCGTTGAAGATGCAGTAGCCCGACGCCCGGGCTTTCGCCGCGTGGTGGGTGCCTCCGGCGAGGCTGCACCCGACGCCGTGGCGCATCGCGGATAGGAAGGCCCCGCGCGTCGCACCGACCGACGCGAGCGCCCTCCTCACCGATCCCTCGGACCAAGGAAAGCCGGATGCGACGATGTCCGAGCGAGGGAGATCGCCGCGCATCCACCGATCCACGTAGTCGGCGTCGTGGGCCCCGAGGAGGAGATCCGGTGCAACGGGTTCCGCGGGGAGAAACCGGTCCGTCGGACTTCGATCCTCCTCGAGGAGTCGACGCACGGCGGCATATTTGGCCACGGGGAACGGATGCCCCTCGGGAAGCGGGAGCGGAACGTGATCGGCGTAGTGGATCTCGAGCATCGGGGGGCGTAGCGCGCCGCCCACGATACGCGTCGGGCGGGAACACGTTCACCGATATTTCGGTGATACGGAACACACCCGCGCGCTGCTAGGAATACCGTCCCATGAAGGCCCGGAAGTACGACTTCACTCCTGAGTTCGGGGCGAACGCCCCCTTCATCGAAGACCTCTACGCCCGTTGGTGCGTGGATCCCGGCGACGTCAGCGGCGACTGGCGCGCCTTCTTCGAGAAGATCGACCCCGACACCGCCGCCACGCCCCGCGCCCATGCCGCGGCACCGGCCCCCGCGACCGGGGGCACCTCGGTCGCGCCCCCCGCGTCCGCGACGGGCGCCTCGGAGCCGCTCCGCGGCGTCGCCGGGAAGATCGTCAAGAACATGGAGGAGAGTCTCGGGGTTCCGACGGCGACGACCTTCCGCATGTTGGCGGTGCGTCGTCTCGAAGAGAACCGCGCCATCCTCAATCGCCACCTCGGCGCGGCCGGACTCCCGAAGGCCTCGTTCACGCATCTGATCGCCTACGCCCTCGTGCAGGGACTCAAGAGCGTCCCGCAGCTGAACCACGCGTTCGGGACGTCCGCGGACGGTCCCGTGCGACTCCTGCACGACAAGATCAACCTCGGTCTCGCCATCGATCTCGAGGGCAAGAACGGCACGCGTTCGTTGGTCGTCCCGAGCATGAAGAACTGCGGTCCGATGACCTTCAAGCAGTTCCTCCTCGCCTACGCGGAAGTCGTCGACAAGGCGCGCGCGGGCAAACTGACCGCGGACGATTTCGCGGGGACGACGATCACGCTGACCAACCCGGGCACCCTCGGCACGTCCGCATCGGTGCCGCGACTCATGGCCGGGCAAGGCGCGATCATCGCCACCGGCGCCATCGGCTATCCGGCCGAATGGGCGATCGCGAATCCGACGACGTTGGCCGATCTCGGTATCTCGAAGGTCATGCAGATGACCTCGACCTACGACCACCGCATCATCCAAGGCGCGGAATCCGGAGCTTTCCTGGCCCGCGTCGACGCCCTTCTGCAGGGTGCCGACCGCTTCTACGAGGAGGTCTTCGCCGCCGTCGGATGTCCGACGGCGCCGTTCGTCCCCCCTCTCTCGGCCCCGGCGGCTGAGCCCGCGGCACGCGCCGCCGGCCAGGACGCCGGGGCGCTCGACCGCCAGCTCCGCGTCTTCAAGCTGATTCACGCGTACCGCACCGCGGGCGCGCGCGTCGCGCATCTCGATCCGCTCGCGCCGCCGTCGCATCACGAACCGGAACTCGATCTCTCGGCTCACGGACTCGGCGAGGCCGACCTCGGACGCGTGTTCCTGACGGACGGTGTCGGAGGCACGGCATCCGCCACGCTCGCGAACATCGTCTCGGCGTTGCGCGCGACCTATTGCGGCACCACCACCGCCGAATTCACGCACGTCGCCGATGCGGGAGCCCGCGCGTGGTTGGCCGCACGCATCGAAGCGACGCCCGCGGCGCCCTCCACCGTCGAATCACGGCGCATCTTGGAAAAACTCTCGGCGGCGGAAGCTCTCGAGAAGTTCCTGCACACCCGCTACGTCGGGCAAAAGCGCTTCTCGGTCGAAGGCGCCGAAACGACCATCGCCGTGCTCGACGAAGTGCTGAACCGTGCCGCCGACGCGGGTGTCGACGAGATGGTGCTCGGCATGGCGCATCGCGGCCGATTGAACGTGCTCGTCAACACGTTCGGCAAGCCCTGCGACAAGTTGTTCGCGGAGTTCGAGGGCTTCTTCGACGCGGGCGACTCGAACGGCTCGGGCGACGTGAAGTACCACCTCGGCGCACGCGGCGAACACAAATCTCCGAGCGGACGCACGCTGCGTACGACGCTCGCCTGCAATCCGTCCCACCTCGAAGCGGTGAATCCCGTGGTCGAAGGCCTCGCGCGCGCCAAGCAGGACGCGCTCGGCAAGGACGGCACCGCGAAAATTCTCCCCGTCCTCATCCACGGCGAGGCCGCATTCGCGGGTCAAGGCGTCGTCACCGAAACGTTGTCGATGATGCGTCTCGCGGGTTACCGCACGGGCGGCACCATCCACATCGTGATCGACAATCAGGTCGGCTACACGGCGGGACCGGATCGCACGCGTTCGACGCGCTTCCCCACCGACATCGCGAAGGGACTCGGAATCCCGGTCCTGCATGCGAACGGCGATGACCCCGAAGGCGCCGTGCGCCTCGCACGCCTCGCCTTCGAATGGCGGGCCACGTTCGGACAGGACGTCGTGATCGACGTCGTGTGCTACCGACGATGGGGCCACAACGAGTCGGACGAGCCGTCCTACACGCAGCCGCTCCTCTACAAGAAGATCGCCGCCCACCCCACCCCGCGCGACGTTTACGCGCGGGCTCTGCTCGCGTCGGGACGCATCGCCGAAGGCGAAGCGGACGCGATCACGACGTCGATCAACGACGAACTGAAGGCCGCGATCGACCGCTTCCGCGCCGCGAAGCCGAAAGGCGTCGGCGCGATCCGCGCCGATGCGGACGATCCGCGCGATTACGCCGCGGCGGTGCAACCGGAAACCGGATTCGACGCCGCGAAGTTGCGCGCGGTGGTCGAAGCCGCGACCAAACCGCCGGAAGGCCATAAAGTCCATACGAACCTCGCCCGTCAGTTGGCCCGTCGCGTCGACATGGCCGACGGCAAACTCGGTATCGACTGGGGTTGCGCCGAAGCCATGGCGTTCGGATCGCTCCTCATGGACGGCACGGCCATCCGCCTCGGCGGACAGGATTGCGGTCGCGGAACGTTCGCGCATCGCCATTCGGTGATCCGTGGACAAGAGGACGGCAAGGATTGGGTTCCGCTGAACGATCTCGGCGGAGCCGGCTATAC
>CAIWVZ010000281.1 GCA_903916245.1 uncultured Planctomycetota bacterium
ACGCGCGCGTCTCGGCGTCGACGATGCGGATGACGCGGTCGGTGCCCACGCACGCGATCCGTGTGCCGTCGGGGGAGACGGCGCCGGTCGTCATCGCGAGTCCTCCCTGCAACGGGTCCGTCGCCGCACCTTCGGTGCCGTACCAACGTGCCCACACGAGGGCACCGTTCGCCGAGCGGACGAGGACGCGATCGCCTTCCGGGGGAGAATCCCTGTTCGGCGCCGACGAGTTCTCCCGGGATGGATCCTTCGGGACGACCGCTCGCGACCGCGAAGAAACGGGTGCGATGATCGCCGCGCGTCATGACGGCGAGGTGGAGGCCGCGACGGTCGAACGCGACGCCGTCGACGGGATCCATCATTTCGAGAGTGCGGACGAGGCGTCCGGAACTCGCGTCGTGGACGCGGACGACTCCGTCCGCGGCACCGATCGCGAGGAGAGCGCCCTCGGCGTCGAGAGCGACCGAGAGAATGTCGCAGGAAATGTCCGTGATCGTGCGAAGCGTGGTGCCGTCGGCCGAGAACACCCGAGCGAATCCGTCCGCGCCGCAGGCGGCGAAACGAGATCCGTCGGCACTGAAGGCGACGGCGGCGAAACCGTCCACCGGGCCCGGTATGTCGGTGCGCTTCCACGCGTCGCCGTCGGGTGTCCACAAAAGTCCACCACCCGGTCCCGAAGCGACGACGGCGCGTTGATCCGGACGCCAAGCCGCGGCCGGAGAGCCGACGACACCCGCGACGAGCGATGCACGCTCGCGAAGCATCAGGATCGATTCGGCGACGACCGCGTCCGCGAACGGCCCCGGCGCGCGATCGGCGCCTTCGATCGCGACGAGCAGTCCGAGCGTCGGATCGTCCTTCGCACGGCGACGAGCGTCGACCAAGAGCCGTCGACCTTCGGAAACGACGAGCGAGCGCTTCAGGGCGTCGGCTTCGCGCCGTGAACCCACGGCCGTCGCGACGGCGTCGTCGCGCTCGGTCCTCGCGATGTCGCGGTCCGTGGCGCTTCGCCGCGTCGCCGCTTCGAGTTCCAACGTCCGAGCGACGAGGGCGTCACGGTCGCGGGCGGCCGCTTCAACGGCGGCACCGCCGGCCGACGTCGGGGTTTCGCGGGTGAGCATCCAAGCGGACGCGCTCGCGACGGCGAGAAGGCTCGCCGCCCAAACGGCTTTCGAGGTTCTCCGCCTCGGGGCTTCGGTTCTCGGAGCCGCGGGTGGGGCAGTAGAGGGAGCGGGAGTTGCGACGGCGCCGGGTTTCGGTGTGTGAACCGGCGCGGCTTTCGGAGTGGCGGGTGGTGCGACCGGTGTCGCGTCGGCCGTCGGCTTCGCGGACGGAGACGTTCGGGGTGGTGACGTGTCGATCGCCGGTGCTTCGGTCGTCGGCTTCGTGGACGGACGGGGGAAGGGCGGTGACGCCGTGGAGGCCGTGGGACCGACGGTTCGACGCGGGGCGGTCGGAGTCGGTGGGGCCGTGCGCGTGTCGACTTTTTTCAATGTGACCGGGTGCGCCGCGTCGAGGTCGTCCCAAGAACGTTCGATCCACGTACGCGCCGCCTTGAAATGGGTGACGTAGGTCGCCATCGGAACGTCCACGCCCTCCGCTCGATGATTGCGGAACGTCTTCAAGAAGGCTTCGAAGGCCTTGGCGGATGCTGCTGGATCGTTGTGGGGCACGGCGTCCGCGTCGCTTCCCTCCCGAGGTCGCGATGCGGGGCGGGAATGCTACCCGCCTTCCCCCGTCTTCGGCAAGACCGTCGACGGTTTCGCCAAATCGCGACGACGCGTCGCTCTCACCGAGGCGCGCGCGGATTTCCGAGTTGTTCGATCTTCGTTTCGAGTTCCGCGAGGAGTTCCTTCGCCTTGGCGACGCTTTCGGAAGACGTCGCCGCCGTGCGGATCGACAGGTAGTCGCGGACCGCATCCGTCGCCGCGACGAGAAGGGGGAGTTTGATGTCTCCCGCCGACGCCGCCGCCCAATCGCGAAGCGCCAGCCCGAGATTGAATCGAAGGTTCGCCCACCCCGCGGGCTCGTCGGCCTTCGAAACCGCATCGAGGGTCATGAGGTAGGTCGCGGCGGCGTCACCGAGGAGCCGCACGCGCGCGTCGCCTTCGGTCGCCGCGGCCTGCCCCTGCAACGTGATCGCGATCGTGTTCTGCGCGCGGACCCAATCCGTCGGCGACGCCTCGCGGGTGCGGACTTCGAGGGCTCCCCGGTAGGCGGCGACCGCTTCGCCGTAGAACCGTCCACGTGCTTCCTTCGGAGTGTGGGTGGCCCGAGCCACCAACGCGTCTCCGATATTGGTTTGGGCGGCGGCCCATTCCTGCGGGAGAGCGGCGCGAGTCCGGATCTCCGTAGCGGAACGATAGGCGGCGACGGCTTCGTCCAAGAGCGCCACGCGTTCGGCGCCTTCCGATGCGGCCGCTTGATCGCTCAGGGCGTTGCCGAGGGTGTTCTGCAGGGTCGCCCACTCTTGCGGGAGGGCTTCGCGGGTGCGGACTTCGAGGGCGGCCCGGTAGGCTTTGACCGCTTCGCCGATGAGCCGTGCGCGATCCCCGTCTTCGTTGTCCGCGGCGAGATCGCCGAGGGCGTTCGCCAAGTTGTTCTGCGTGGTCGCCCAGTCCTGCGGGAGGGCTTCGCGGGTGCGGACTTCGAGGGCCGCGCGGTAGGCGGCGACGGCCTCTTCGAGCAGACGCCCGCGATCGTCGTCGGCTCCCGCGATGGCCTGAGCCCGAAGCGCCGCACCGAGGTTGTTTTGTGTGGTCGCCCAATCCTGCGGCAGGGCCTCGCGCGTATAAACCCCGAGGGCGGATCGATAAGCCGCCACGGATTCGCCGAGGAGGCGCGCCCGGTCGCCCGCATCCGCGGCGGCCGCTTGATCGCGGAGCGCGTTCCCGAGATTGCTCTGCGTCGTCGCCCATTGCTGCGGCAGGGCTTCGCGGGTGCGGACTTCCAACGCGGAGCGGTAGGCGGCGACGGCCTCGCCGAGCAGTCGAGCCTTGTCGGATCCGGCGCTGGCGGCCGCCTGTCCACGCAGCGCCGCGCCGAGGTTGTTCTGCGTGGTGGCCCAATCCTGCGGCAACGCTTCGCGGGTGCGGACTTCGAGGGCCGCGCGGTACGCCGCGACCGCTTCGCCGAGCAGCCGTGCGCGATCGGCGCCTTCGGTCGTCGCAGCTTGACCGCGCAGCGCGTTGCCGAGATTGGTCTGCGTCATCGCCCACGGTTGCGGCAGCGTTTCGCGGGTGGTGACTTCGAGCGCGGCGCGGTAGGCGGCGACGGCTTCGCCGAGGAGGCGCGCGCGATCGGCTCCGGCGGTGGCGGACGCCTGATCTCGGAGGGCGCTGCCGAGGCTGTTTTGCGTCTGCGCCCAATCCTGTGTGAACGTCGCGCGTGTGTAGACCTCGAGCGCGGCGCGATAGGCGGCGACGGCTTCACCGAGGAGTTGCGCGCGCTCGGCGCCGGTGCTGGACGTGGCTTGTCCGACGAGCGCGGTCCCCAACGATTGTTGCGTGACGGCCCAGTCCTGCGGGACCGTCTCCCGCGTGCGGATCTCGAGCGCGGCGCGGTAGGCGGCGACGGCCATTCCGTGGCGCTCCCGGATGGCGGCGCCCGTGGAAACGCCCGCCCACTTGCTCATCGCGCTTCCGCGGTGGAAGGTGAGATCGGCCCACGCCTTCGCGTCCCTGTCGCGCGGTGTCAGCGTGATGGCGGCGTCGTAGGCGGCGACGGCGGCTTCGAACTTGCCCGCCGCGACGAGCGCTTGGGCTTCGGCGTCCTTCGTACGACGCGCTTCCTGCGCCGCGCGCCAACGAATCTGCTCGCCGGCGGCGCGCAAGGCGTTCGCCTCGTCTTCGGCCTTCGCGGCGCTTGCGAGCGCGCCTTGGAAGTCGCGCTTCGCGAACTCGGCCAACGCACGGTCGGTCGAGTCGGCGTTCGGTGTCGCCTGAACGGTTTCCACGAACGACGCGATCGAGGCCCGCATGTCGTCGATCGACGTCTTTTCCGCCGATGCGAGGGCTTCGACGGCCCGGTCGAACAGTTGCTCGGGCGCCCACTTCTGATCCGACTTCTCGGCTTGGAACTGGTTGTACTTCGCGACGAGCGTTCGGATCTGCGCGCGTTGCTGCGTCAGCCTCTCCGCCTTGTTGCGGTCGTTGATCACCGCCGCTCCGACGGCGGCGGAGACGACGAAGGCGGCGACGATCGAGGCGGCGACGGCCGGATGGCGACGGCCCCATCGGCGGAATCGGACCACCGGACTCGGATGTTGCGCGTAGACGGGTTCGTCCATGCGAAAGCGTCGGAGATCGTCCGCGAGTTCAAGCGCCGTCGCGTAGCGCTTTGCAACGTCCTTTTGCAGGCACTTGTCGACGATCGCTTCGAGATCGGTGGGAATCTTCGGATCGTCGCGGCGCAAAGGCGTCGGTTTGCGCGAGATGATCGCGCGGTAGAGCGCTTCGCGGCTCGGTGCGTCGAACGGACGACGCTGAACGAGCCCTTCGTAGAGCGTGACGCCGAGAGCCCAAATGTCGACGGCGCGACCGACCGGTTTCCCGTCGTTGTCGAGTTGTTCCGGCGCCATGTAGGACGGCGTTCCGACCGCCATACCGGTCATCGTGAGATGCGCGTCGGCTTCGCTGCTGTCGCGCGCGAGACCGAAGTCGAGAATCACCGGGTCCCCTTCGATCGTCACCATGATGTTTCCGGGCTTCACGTCCCGGTGAATCACGTTGAGTTCGTGGGCGGCATGCAACGCACGGGCGCATGCTTCGATGATGCGCGCCACGTCCTGCACGTCGGCGCCCGGTCGCGACGCCACCGTCGGTTTCGCCGATCCGGTGTCCGGCGCGGATCCGACGGCGGCGCCCGTCGCATCGTCGAAACGGATCACCTCGTTCTTGAGTTCGATCGTCGTGGCCCACATGCGGCCCAACGGACGCCCGTTGATCAACTGCATCGCGAGCCAAGCGGTGTCGCCGTCGAGGCCGTTTTCGCGGACGGCGCAGATGCCCGGATGATCGAGCCGCCGCATGATCTCCGCTTCCCGTCGGAAGCGCTCGTAGTCCGACCGCGTGATCGATGCGTCGAGTTTCAGCGTCTTCAGCGCGACGCGCTCGCCCGTCTTCAGATTCTCGGCGACGTAGACGACGCCTTGACCGCCGCGACCGAGTTCTTTCTCGATACGGAAATGGGCGATGGTGGCACCGGTGGGAGGCATGGGGGTTCGTGCGTCAAGGTACGACACCGAACATTCGCAGGTCGGAATCCGACAATCGGCGGGGGAGGCGGGTCTCCGCGAAGGCACGAACGTCCATCGGCCAATCCGTGATTCGGCCGTCCGAAGTGGCCACCACCAGTCGCCCGCCGTCATCCGTCAGTGCGGCGTCTTCGATGACCGCTTGTCCGATACGAATCCGCATGACTTCGGCACCGGTCGCCGCGTCCCAGACGGCGACGTCTCGGTCGTCGCTGAAGGTGACGACGTGAGCCCCCGTCGTCTGCATGCGTAGTTTCGCGGTGGAACGGTGCGTCCGGTCGATCCAAGGGGCGCATCCCGACGCCGAACCCCGGTGAAGCGCGCCGTCCCGCGTCATCGCGACGAACCCGCGTCCGTCCGGGAACGGGATCAGGGCGTCGAAATCCTCCTTGACGGGGCAGGTGAACTCCGGTTTCCCGGTGGACGCGTCGACGGCTCCGTAGACCCGCATGCCGTCGCCCGTGCTCGTGAAGGCGCCGAACAGAAGTCGGCCGTCGGCCGACCAGCCGTGGGCATCGGTGAGCGCGGTGATCCGCGTGCGGGTGTTCGCCTTGAGGTTGATCACTTCGACGTAGGACTCGGTTTCCGTGCGGACGACGACCGCGGCGACCGCACCGTCGTCGGAAAGCCGGACGGATCCGATCTCTCCGGCGGCGGCGACGTTGGCGAGCGTCGGTGTCGACGGTTGAGTCAGATCGACGAACGTGACGCGGCGTCGCCGTCGATTCGTCGCCTCCTCGAGGGCGCCGACGCGTCCGTCCGCCGACACCGCGGCGATGTCGCCGAATGCGACTCGGTTTTGACCGCGAATCGCTTCGGTCGTGCCGCGCGTCCAACGGTCGAGCGACGTGATTCCACCGCCCGCCGACGACATGCGGAACGCATGATCGCCCGAGGTGGAAATGTGTGTCTCACCCCTCGATCCACGCGAACGCGTGAATTCCGCCGCGGTGACGGGATGCCCCGAACGGCGATCCCACAAAGTCACGAGGGAACCGCCGCCGAGACTGAGGAGCCCGCGGTCGTCACCGGCGTCGCAGAGAGCGAGGATGGGTCCCGGCGTTCCTCGAAGGACCGTTCCCGCTGCGCCGGTACGAGTCGCCCAAAGTCGAATCGTGCCGTCGAGCGACGACGAGGCGAAGTAGCCGCTTCGGCCGACGAGTGTGAGCGACGTGATGTCGTCGCGGTGTCCCGCCAACGGAACTTGGGGGGCGATGCCGCGAAGATCGTGCAGGACGACGCGATCGTTCTGCGCGACGGCGATCAACGTCGGTCCGACGAGCAGAGGGCGTGCGTCAGTGATACCCGGCGTCGCGATACGTGCGGCTTGAAGACGTCCGGCCGCGTCCCGGACTTCGATGAAACTGAAGGCGCCCGCGTTGTGGCGGAAAGCCACCGTTTCCGCGTCGAGGAACCAAGCGTCGATGTCGTCCGTGCGTGTCGCCAAGATGCCGCGGCCGACCTCCGTCCAGTCCTCGGTGCGGTGGACCGACCACGCGCGGTCGGCGCCGACGCGCACGACGAGACGCCCGTCCGGTGACGGTGCGAACGTGCGCGTGTCGGAAAGGAGAACGGAAGGCACGTCCGTCTGGGATCCCGATTCCGCATCGACCCATCGGACGGCACGCACCGCGTTCGCTTCCCGCGTGAGGAGCGCCACCGTCGGGGCTTCGGCGCAGGTCGCTACCGCGTCGCAGGTGCCGAGCGGTCGAATCACGCGACCGGAGTTCGGATCGACGACATCCGCGACGCGCTTTCCTTCGCGATCGAAGAGACCGACGAGGACCGGGCCCGCGCGTCGGAGTGCGACAAGCCCCGGCGCGTCGAAGGTCCGAACCTCGTTGAGGACGCCGAGGGCGCTCAGCATCGCGGTGTCGGCTGCGGTCCCCGCCCCACGACGCGAGGCTTCGAGACCGAGAGCGAGTGCCGTCGCCGGATCGCGGTCGACCAACGCCAGAGCCTTGGCGGCGATGAGGGAAGCGTCGGCCCGGCGCAGTGCGAGTTCCTTTTGTTCCTTTTCGCGGCGCGTCTCGTTCAACGCCCCCTGAAGCGCCGTTGCCGAATCGGATTGCTTCTTCGCGAATACGGCGGCGATCCCCAACGAAATGCCGAGCACGAAGAACGATCCGAGCACCAAAGCGGCCAGTCCCGGAGAGCGCGCGCACCACCGGGAGAATCGGATCACGATGTTGGCACGACGCGCGAGGACGGGTTCGCCCATGCGCAAGCGGTGCAGGTCTTCCGCGAGTTCGAGTGCCGTCGCGTAGCGGTCGGCGGGATTTTTCTCGAGGCACTTGAGCACGATGGCTTCGAGGTCTTCGGGAATCTCGGGGTGCCCCGCACGCACGGGCGACGGCTCTTCGGAGAGGATCGCGCGATAGAGACCTTCGCGTGTCGCCGCTTCGAAGGGACGTCGATGCGCGAGGCTTTCGAAGAGCGTGACACCAAGCGCCCAAATGTCGACGCCGCGACCGATCGGAGTGCCGGTTCCGCGCAACTGTTCGGGCGCCATGTACGACGGAGTCCCCACCGCCGTTCCCGAGAGCGTCAACGACGCCTGATCGTCCTCGGCGTCGCGGGCGAGTCCGAAGTCGAGGATGATCGGATCACCGCTTGCGGTGATCATGACGTTCGACGGCTTGACGTCGCGGTGAACCACGCCGACTTCGTGGGCGGCGTGCAGCGCCCGCGCGCACGCTTCGATGACGCGGGCCGCTTCGCGCACGGCCGCCGCGGAACCTTTCGCCGCGAGCGGGCTGTCGACGGAAAGCGCGATGGGTACCGGAGACGGGGTCGAGAGCGCGCGGACGTTGACGCCGCCGCCGTCTTCGCTTTCGAAGAGCAAGGTCTCGTTCTTCGAATCCGCGAGAGGAGCCCACGTTCGTGAAAGCGGTTGCCCCGTGAGCAGGCGCATCGAAATCCATGCGATGTCGCCCTCGGTTCCGTTTTCGTAAACCGCGCAGATGCCCGGGTGGTCGAGTTTTCGCGTGATGTCCGCTTCGCGTTGGAAGCGCTCGAACATCTTCTGCGGAACCTCGGTGCCCACGCGGAGGACTTTCAGAGCGACCTTTTTCCCCGATCGTTGGTCTTCGGCACGGTAGACCGCCCCCTGGCCTCCGCGGCCGATTTCCTTCTCGAGGGTGAAGTGGGCGATAACCGTTCCGGCGACGAACATGGGACTCCCGTCGCACCGTGCGACTCGAAGGAGATGATACGGCCCCGGAGCGGGTTTCTTCTCTTCCGGGTTTCGTCCCGGACGCGTAAAACGGGGGGCATGCAACGGGTCAAGGCGACGATCGTGGAGCACGAGCGGGTCCAGCCCGCCATGTGGCGGATGGCGTTCCGTTGGGACGCGCGGGCCCGAGGGCTCCGGGCGGCCCGCTTCCTCATGCTCGGGTTCCCGGGGAAGACCGACCCGCTTCTTCCTCGTCCCTTTTCGATCTCCGACGTCCGCGACGACGCGGAGGGGGGCATTTCGGAGATTCTTTACAAGCCGATGGGGAAGGCCACCCAACTCATGACCGAACTCCGGGTCGGCGATGCGGTGTCCGTCCTCGGCCTCCTCGGCAACGGTTTTCCGGATCCCGCGCCCGGTAAGCGCCCGGTGCTTCTCGCCGGTGGAATCGGCAATGCACCGTTCGCACATCACGTCCGCGAGCTCCTCGACGGTCCTTTCCGAGGACGTCCGTCCGATGTCGTGCTGTTCCTCGCGGGACGGACGGCGTCGGAAATCTGGATCCAACCATGGGTGCGCGCTTCCGGCATCACGATCGTCGAAACGACCGACGACGGGACTCGGGGCGAAAAGGGGCGGATTACCGAAGCTCTCGCGCGTCGCCTCCCGTCTTTGGGGGCCATCGAGGGGTTCGCCTGCGGTCCCACGCCGATGTTGCGAGCGCTGAAGGCGATGGCGGTGGAGCACGGATTCCCCTGCCACCTTTCCACCGAAGAGCTCATGGCGTGCGGCTACGGTGTCTGCAACGCGTGCGTCGTCGAAGACGCGAATCGGCCCGGAACGTGGATCAAGTCGTGCCACGAAGGCCCCGTTTTCGAATGCCGGGAGATCGTTCCATGACTCTGATCCGACGCTGTGTCCCGCTCGTGGCGCTCCTGCTTTCCATGTCGGCGTGCGTCACGACGCGCGGCGAACTTTGGGCCGACGGCGAGCCGCGTCGTTTGGCGGACGCCAACCTGGTGATGTCCACGACGTGGGAAACCGGCGGAAAACCGAGCGTCGAGACGCGCGCCGCCGTCGTCGAAGGCGGAGCGGTCCGTGTGTCCGTGGATACGCCGACCGGACGCCGAGAAGGCACGGCGACCGCCGACGATTGGGCGACGCTTTGGTCTCAGTTCGGCTCGGTCGTTCCGTGGGACCACCGCGAGCTGCGTCCCTACGACCGCAAGGTGGATGCGGGTCCCTACCACGTCGTCACGATGCGGGTCGGGCGTTGGTTCAACGAATGGTCCGCGCAGCAGGGGGCGGGAATCCTCGGCATCGAAAGTCGGGAATCGGTGCAGCGCAT
>CAIWVZ010000282.1 GCA_903916245.1 uncultured Planctomycetota bacterium
TCGACGGTGCCGTCGGCGATCGCGGCGCGCGCTTCGGTCGCGAGCACGTCGAGAAGTCGCGCGGCGACGGCGGCGGGGGATTCGGTCGTCGGGCGTCCGGCGAGCTCGGGGAGCGCCGGGTTCGGCGTCGGGGCATTGCCTTTCCAAACGTAGAACCCGCGTCCGGTTTTTCGCCCTTTGAATCCGCGGGCGAGAAGCGCGGTCAACAGCGGGTGAGACCCTTCGAGGCCACGCGTCGCGAGGTTTCGGCCGACGTCGTCGAGGACGTCGAGGCCGATCATGTCCATCATGCGGAAGGGGCCCATCGCGAGTCCCCACGTTTCGACGGCGTCGTCGATGCGTTTCATCGGCGTCCCGTCGAGGACGCTCGTGCACGCGGCGCGCAAGTAGGGGGTGAACAGTCGATTCACGAGGAAGCCCGGGCCGTCCCCGACGACGATCGGCGTCTTGCCGAGTTCCATCGCGACTTTCGCGGCGGAGCGAACCGCGGCATCGGAAGTGCCGGCGCCTCGGATGATCTCGACGAGAGGGAGTTTGTCCACGGGGTTGAAGAAGTGGAGTCCGACGAGGCGAGTGGGGTCGGGGAACCACGCGGCGAGGTCGCGCACCGGGAACGACGACGTGTTGGAGGCGACGATGGTCGACGGACCGATGGACGCTGCGAGCGTCGCGAGCACATCACGCTTCAAGTCGGCGCGTTCCGGGACGGCTTCGATCACGAGGTCGGCGCCCGACAACCCCGACGGTGTCGTGGAGACGGCGAGAAGAAGCAGTCGACGGCGCGCTTCCGGACGACCGAGATCTCCGGATCTCGACTTGCGGTCGAGGTCGTCGGCCAACGCCTTGCGAACGCGAACGAGCGCATCGTCGGAGGGATCGACAAGGCGCACCGCGATCCCCTTCGCGCAAAGGAGGCGGGCGATCGCGCCGCCCATGATTCCCGCTCCGACGATGCCGACGCATGCGGGTGTCGGATCGGCATGGGCGCTGCGGAGAATGTCGGGACGCGCCGAAGGTCGCGTCATCTTGAAGACCCGGAGCAGAGATCGGGCCACCGCTCCCGTCGCGAGTGGTGCGATCGTTCGCCGTTCGAGTTCGAGTCCGGAAGCGATCGTCAGCCCGTGCTGCGCCGTGATCACGTCGATCGCCGCGAGCGGCGCCGGATAGTGTCCCGACGTCGCGGCGAGGACCTTCTTGCGCGCTTGCGTACGAAGCAGCAGGCGCCCGGGCCCGGTGGCCGCGAGGAGTCGGTGCGTGGCGGCGATCCGCGGCTTCTTCGCGGCACCTCGGGCCAATCGACGACCTTCTTCGAGCAGCAGCGCCCGAGGGACCACGCTGTCGACCATTCCGGCACGCAGGGCGCGTACGGCGTTGTAGGTGCGTCCCGTCGTCACGGCTTCGAGGGCACGCACCGCTCCGACGAGGCGCGTGAGGCGTGTGCAACCGCCCCACGCGGGAATGATCCCGAGCATGACTTCGGGCAGAGCGACACGCGCTGACTCCGACGCCGTACGACGGGTGCACGCGAGAGCGAGTTCGAATCCGCCCCCGAGTGCGGCTCCGTCGAGAAGCGCAACCGTCGGGACGGGAAGGGACGCCCACGCGGAGAACGCGGTCTGACCCGCCGCGACGACATCGCGGACGGCGTCCTGTCCCGTGAGCTCTCCGAATGCTTCGAGATCCGCGCCGCCGCACCACGTACTTCCACCCGTTCCGCGTATGTAGATGGCACGGAGGTCGGTTCGGGCTGCGAGGTCCCCGGCATGTCGCGCGAGTTGTTCCAACATGTCTCGATCGAACAGAAAAATCCCGTCGCCGCCGTCGAGCGTCAGCACGGCTTCGCCGTCCCCGATCATGTCGAGTCGAATCGCGCGTGTTTTTCCGGACGGAGTGTCAGCGCGCATCGGGGCGGCGATCGACAAGGCGATCCTCCTTGGTCAGCGTTTCGGTGCCGAGAAGACGGATCAACGCGTCGAGGGTCAGCACTTCGATGCGGTTCA
>CAIWVZ010000283.1 GCA_903916245.1 uncultured Planctomycetota bacterium
GCTTTGCGGGCAACAAAGCGTGCGTAGGTGGTGACGGTGCCGTCGTCGAGCGGAGTCAGCGTCAGGATGCGGCGGAACGGGATCGACGGGAGGATCGCGCGGACCCTTTCGTCGCTGAAGTAGCGCAACGGCCCGCGTTCGCCGTTCACGAGGGCGAACTCGTAGCCCGCGTCGGTGGAGTCGTCGGTTCCGATCGGGACGCCGAGCTGCGCGGGCAGAAGTCCTTTTCCGTCGCGGACGAGGGCGGCGTCGATCTGCGGTCCTTTGAAACGGTCGCCCGCGAAGATGAGCAAGCCGCCGCCGCGCGCGACGAATGCTTCGAGGTCGTCTCCGCGGCGCGGAGAGAGGCGGCCTACGTCGGCGAGCACGACGAGCGACGTCTTCGACAGATCCGCGCGTTCGAAGCCGGTCTCGTCGTCGAGGACGACGCCGAACGCTCCGCGGCGGTCTTCGCCGCCCGTCGGGTCGAGCGCGGCTTCGAGGAAGAAGGCGGAGCCGTCTCCGCGATCCGCGCTCAGTGCGCCGTCGACGATACGGGTTTCCACGCGGTCTTGGACGACGACCGAAAGCGCCCGGCGGTTGTCGTTTTCGAGGGCGTCGGTGACGAAGCGGGCTTCGACCAAGTGGGGGCCCGTCTCGGAGAATGTGTGACGGAAGTCGACGACGGCTTCCTTGCCGGGTTCGATGGTGTCGATGGTCGTCGCGTCGCCGCCGGCGTCGGCGCCGTCGACCGAGAAGTTCACGATGCCGCCCGCGGGTCGCGTGCCGAAGTTGCGCACGGCGACCGAGAAGCGTGTCGGGCGACCGATTTGCGCCAACTTCGACGCCATCGTGATCGTCGTCACGGCGAGGTTGTCGGCGACGCCTTTCCCGCAGGGGACGAGCGTGAGGGTCGCCCCCTTCGCCTTGATCGCCGCGACGAGACCGTCGAACGCCTTGCCGCCCTCGTCGCCGCCCGGAGAGAGCGCCGATTTCTGCAGATCGGTGAAGAGGACCACTTCGGCGCCCTTCGGGAGGTCGTCGAGTTTCGCCACGACGGTGCGGAGCGCACCGGAAAGGTCCGTCGCCGCATCGCCGATTTCGAGGCGCTCGAGTTCGGCGTCGATGCGCCCGAGATCGGAGTCACGGCTGAGACGGAGCGCCGCCGGGCTTCCCGCGGTCACCAACGTCACCGTGTCGCCGCGCTCGGAGCGCAGGTCGCGCACCAAGCCGCGTGCGCGGTCGAGCGCGCGGCGGAACGGGGTTTCGCCCGTCGATTCGCGGAACGCCATGCTGAACGACGTGTCGACGACGAGGACCACCTCGCGACGTTCTTCCGGTCCGCCGAGCAGCCCGGCTTTTTCGAGTCGCGGTTCGGCCAACGCCAAGATGAGCATCAGGACCGCGGCGACTCGAAGGAGAAGCAACAACAGATCTTCGAGGCGCACGCGTCGCTGCTGCTTCTTCACCGCCCGCATGAGGAATTCCATCGCGCCCCATTCGACGCGCTGCGAGCGCTGTCTCGTGAGGAGATGGATGAGGATGGGGACCGCGGCCGCGGCCAACCATCCGAGCATGGCGGGTAGTCCGAACATCAGCGTGTCGTGAGGCGGCGCGCGAGGTACGACGCGAGCGCGGTTCCCGGGTCCTGGCCGGTGTCGAGGAGGAGGTGGTCGACGCCCGCGGCGAGACAGCGCGCGCGGATGTCGTTCGTGAAGGCGGACATCTCCGCGAGGTACGCCTCGCGAAGGGCGCGAGCGTCGACGGTGACGGGGAGCGGTCCGGCTTCGAGCGCTTCGAACCGCGTCATGCGGTCGAAGGGAAAGTTCAGTTCGTCGGGGTCGAGCACGTGCATCACGATCGCGTCGTGGCCGCGTTGGGCGACGCGCGCCAAGCCTTCGAGCACCTTCGTGCGATCGTCGAAGAGATCCGAAAGGATCACGACGAGCGAGCGGTGCCGCACCTTCGCCGCGAGTTCTTCGAAGAGGGCGCCGAGGTCGGTGCCCGACGCGGCGTCGGCGGGTTGCGCGTCGGCCAAAGCCGTCGCGATTTCATGCACGTGGCCTTCGCCGTTCTTCGGCGGGATGAACTTCGTGTCCTTGTGTGCCCAAAGTGCGAGGGCGACGAGATCGCGCGCGTCGGAGACGAGTTTCGCGAGCGAGGCCGCGACGAGTTTCGCGTAGCGCAACTTCGACGGCCGCGAGCCGTCGCCCGGCGCGTACGCCATGCTGCGGCTCGTGTCGACCACGAGGTACGCCTTCACGTTGGTTTCTTCTTCGTACTCGCGCACGTAGAAGCGGTCTTTTTTCGCGAAGACCTTCCAGTCGAGGCGTCGCAGGTCGTCGCCCGCCGCGTATTCGCGATGTTGACGGAATTCGACCGACGATCCCTTGAAGGGGGAATCGTGGCGTCCCGTGACGAACCCTTCGACCACCTTGCGCGCCGCCAGTTCGAGTCCGGCAACGCGGTCGAGGACCGCCGGGTCGAGAACGTCGCCCTGCGTCGACATGCGCTCAGCCGACGGCACGGTCCGCTTCGGCGCGCGGGATCGTTTCGAGGAGTTGGTCGATGATCCAGTCGGAGTCGCGCTTCTGCGCCTGCGCTCCGTAGGAGAGCAGGATGCGGTGACGCAGAACGGGCTTCGCCACGGCGCGGATGTCGGCGCCGGAGACGTAGGTGCGTCCGTGGAGGACGGCGTGGGCCTTCGCGGCGAGAACGAGATATTGGCTGGCGCGCGGTCCGGCGCCCCATTCGACGTTCTGTTTCACGAAGTCCGGAGCGTCGGGCCCGTCCTTGCGCGTGCGGCGTGCGAACTCGACCGCGTATTTCACGACGTGGTCGGAGACCGGGACGCGCCGCACCATGTCTTGAAGCGTGCGGATGTCGTCGGCCGAAAGCAGCGGCTTCGGCGGCGCGCCCGCGACGGACGTCGTGCTCTGCACGATGCGGAGCTCTTCATCCGCGTTCGGATAGCCGACCTTCACGAGGAACATGAAGCGGTCGAGCTGCGCTTCGGGGAGGCTGTAGGTGCCTTCCTGTTCGATCGGGTTTTGCGTCGCGAGGACGAAGAACGGGTCGGGGAGGTCGTGGCGCTTTCCGCCGACCGTCACCTGGCGCTCCTGCATCGCTTCAAGCAGCGCGGCTTGGGTCTTGGGCGGGGTGCGGTTGATTTCGTCGGCCAACACCACGTTGGCGAAGACCGGGCCTTCGACGAACTTGAAGGAGCGGTTGCCCGTGGCTTTGTCTTCTTGAATCACTTCCGTGCCGGTGATGTCGCTCGGCATGAGGTCCGGGGTGAACTGGACCCGCTTGAACGACAGCGTCATGGTCTTCGAGAGGGTGGAGACCATGAGGGTCTTGGCGAGACCGGGCACGCCTTCGAGAAGGCAGTGGCCCTTCGCGAAGATCGCCATCAGCAGTTGGTCGAGGACGTCGTCCTGGCCGACGATCACCTTCCCGATTTCCGCCTTGAGGTCGCGGAACGCTGCGCCGAGTCGTTGAACGGTTGCCAGATCGCCGGTTTCAGTCATGGAAATGGTTTCCCCAAGGGTCGCCGATGGGGGTTCATCGTACCTACGCGGGCACCACGGAACCCGCTCCACCCCTTCACGAAACGAAGCAGGCCGCCTCGCGCGACGGCGAAGCGGCCCGTTCTCCCGCACGGCCCGAAGGCGCATGCGGCGATGAGGTGGGGTCAGCCCTTGCGGGCGAGACAGGTCACCTTGAGCGTGACGCCGAAGCGGCGTTGATCGGCATCGATCGCGACGAACCGGCTGACCTCGTCGATGTCGACGGCGGTGGAGCAGGTCGTGCGGGCCGTTTCATTGGCTTGCCGCCGAGCGTCTTCGAACCCTTGCGTCGAGATCCCGCGGACCTCGATCTCTATGATGGACATGCTTTTCTATTTCCTATCCGTACGAAGCTCTTTATCGGCCTCTCTACGGATCGACTTGACTTTCTCTCCGAAGACTATCCCCGGTACGGACCGGAAAACGAAAAACTCCCCGCAAAACGCGTGTTAAGGCGTGCATCCGGAGCCCGTTTCGGTGCGTTCACCGAAATATCGGTGATTCTCCGCGGGGCGAACCGTCTGCGGGGCGGCAGGTTCGGGCGACTCCGGAGGCGGATTTCGGGCCGCCGCGGCGGTTCTTCGGCCCGTCGAACTATTTCGGAGGGGGAGGCGCGGGACGCGTCGTCGGGCGGATGATCTCCGCGCCGGGGGGGCCGTAGCCCTGCGCCTGCAACTGCCGACGGACGAGTTCCGGGTTTTTCTGCAGTTCCCGGGCGAGGGTCTGCAGGCGTTCCTGTTCCTTGAGCGCCGCCTTCTTCTCTTCGAGGAGGCGGTTTTCCTGGTCCTTCATCCGGCGATATTCGGAGTTCGCCGGATAGACCACGCCGACCGCGACGATCAGACCCAGTGCGAAAAGGGCGATCAGGATGAGCACCAACGGGGCTTCATCGCGATCTTGCGACGTGATGGGCGGGGTCGTGTCCGTCATCGGTGTCGGAGTCTATACGAACGTGGGCGTTCAGCGCCACCCGTAATGGGCGGCGTCGCCGAGTTCTTCTTCGATCCGCAGAAGCTGGTTGTACTTCGCGATGCGGTCGGTGCGGCAGAGCGATCCCGTCTTGATTTGCCCGGCGTTGAGCGCCACCGCGATGTCCGCGATCGTCGTGTCTTCCGACTCGCCCGACCGGTGGCTGATGATCGTGCCGTAGCGGGTGCGACGAGCCATCTCCACGGTTTCGAACGTCTCGGTCAGAGTGCCGATCTGGTTGATCTTCACCAAGATGGCGTTCGCCACCCCGCGATCGATGCCCTGCTTCAATCGGGCGGCGTTCGTGACGAACAGGTCGTCGCCGACCAGCTGCACTTTCCCGCCGAGCGCCCGGGTGATCTTCTCCCAACCCGCCCAGTCGTCCTCGTGGAGGGGGTCTTCGATCGACCGGATCGGGTACTTCGAGCACCAGTCCGCGTAGAGGGCGACCATTTCGTCGACCGTCTTCGTGCCGGCCCCGGACTTCTTGAAGACGTACTTCCCGTCGGAGAACAACTCGGAAGCCGCGCAATCCAAGGCGATTTCGATCTGTTTTCCCGGGGTGAAGCCCGAAGCGGAGATGGCTTCCATGAGGAGGTCGAGGGCTTCGACGTCCGACTTCAGATTCGGGGCGAACCCGCCCTCGTCGCCGACGGAGGTCGCCATCTTGCGGGACTTCAGGATCTTCTTCAGGTTGTGGAAGACTTCCGCGCCCCACCGCAGGGCTTCCCGGAACGACGGCGCCCCGGTCGGCATGATCATGTACTCCTGGAAGTCGACGGTGTTGTCCGCATGGGCGCCCCCGTTGATGACGTTCATCATGGGGAAGGGCAGCACGCGGGCGTTCGCCCCGCCGAGGTAGCGCCAAAGGGGCATTCCGTAGGCGGCCGCCGCCGCGTGGGCCGTCGCCGTCGAGCACGCGAGGATGGCGTTCGCCCCAAGGCGCGCCTTGTTGGGGGTGCCGTCCAACTGGTTCATCACCCGGTCGATCTCGTTCTGGTCGGACGCGTCCTTGCCGATCAACGCCGGCGCGATCGTTTCCGTGACGTGTTCGACCGCCTTCAGGACCCCCTTGCCGAGGTAGCGGGAACCGCCGTCCCGGAGTTCCACCGCTTCGTGCGCGCCGGTCGACGCCCCCGACGGGACGATGCTGCGTCCGACCGCTCCGCCGTCGAGCCGAACTTCGGCCTCGACCGTCGGATTTCCACGGGAATCGATGACTTCGCGGGCCTTCACGTCCTTGATGCGCAGCATGCTCGGTGTCTCCGGCTCCCGTTATGTCAGGAGTCTCCCGTGCCCGCAAACCCTCGGCGCAAAGCCCTCGGAACGCAGCGGGAAAGCGCACCAGATGGTTAAACTTCAAAGCATGGATCGAAGGAACTGGAGCGATGCGGAGAACGACGCCACTGTGCGGATGTACCTCAGGATGCTCCGGGCGGAACTCGAAGGTCGGGACTACCGGAAGTCCGACGCCCGCAGCGAACTCGTTCTTCAGTTGGATAGACGGAGCCCGAAGGCCGTTGAGTTCAAGCATCCGAACATCAGCGCCGTCATGATTCGGATGGGATTGCCCTACATCGACGGATACAAGCCCCGATGGAACTACCAGGAGAGTCTTGAAGCCGCTGTTCGGCGGGGGATTGCGGAGGAGCCGGACCTCATTGAACTATTCGAGAGATTCGCTGCGCGTGACTTGGTGCCGCCAGATCGCGAGTTGAAAGAGGAACAACCACCAAGTTCTGATCCAGACGTCGTGAAATCGGTGAGCGACGCGCCGCGTCGCGCGATGACCCCTGTGAAAATCAACTATCTCGAGCGTGACGAGCGCAATGCGAAGGTAGGACTCGCGGGCGAACTCTTGGTTCTTGAGTACGAGCGCCGCCGACTTGCAGCCCTGGGGCATCACGGGCTTGCCGAGCGCGTCGAGCATGTTTCGAAGACTAGGGGTGACCATCTTGGATACGACATCATGTCGTTCGACTCCAAAGGCGGTGAAGTCTTCATCGAGGTTAAATCAACGCGATTCGGTGCGGAGTCGCCGTTCTTTGTCAGTCGGAACGAACTCGAAGTCAGTGAACGCGAGAGTGATCGTTACCGCCTCCACCGCGTGTTCACCCTGGAGCGAAATCCGAGATTCTTCTCTCTGTCCGGCGCTCTGAGTAAGTCGTGCAGACTTGAAGCTAAAGATTTCCGTGCGTTCCCCGCCTAGATTGTCATTTGAGTAGTGTCGGTGTCTACGCTCAAGCACCAATCTTAGGCGCATCCCGAGCAAAGGCTCGCCGTCGTCTGCGCGTGCTGCTTCATTCGCGGCCTGGCGACGCGTCTGCGCACTTTAAGAAATCAAGATCTCCAGGCGCAGGTGCGGAGGTGCTGCTTGCGTAGGCCCATGTCGCGATCCGTCTCGCGGTGCTCTGGTCTTCGGCGAGCGCGCCGAAGTCGTTAACGAGGGCAACGGAATGCAGATCGTTCCGAGACAGCCAGAGTTCCATGCTTGATTGAGGCTTGAGTTGGTCGCGGAGTTTGTTGTTTATCTTCTTCGACACCAACGAAAGGTTAAAAGGTGAGTCGAACGGGTAACGCGCCCAAGGAATGAAATGGTCGACTTCTCCCGAATCCGGTGAAGCGAGTTTCGCTCCCGTCAGAAAGCACCTACCCGACTGCAAATCGTAGAAATTAGGGGCGTAGACGGAAACGTTCGTCCGCGAAGCACCGAACAGAAATTCCTCAAGCTTAGACTCATTGGAGAGCCCCTCGTTGTTGTCTCGCACCCACCGAGCCCAGCGTGTCTGAACGAGGGCAACAATTATCCCTTGAAGCTGGCGCAGGCTCGATGCAATACCTTGTTTAAGGCAGATTGCATCAATGCGAGCTGCTCCTTTATCGAGGGGAAAACTGTAGAGAAACTGCTCACTCATGATCCCAGGACCTATATTTTGGAGCCGGGCAAGAACATCGGTCTTCAGTGTCTTGACTGTCGATCTGATGAGTTTCTTAAGGCTGTCCTGGCGGACAAGGCGGCGGAAATGCTGAGATTTTGGGGTTCTCGCTGCTTCGTCGATGAGTGTAATGATGCGTGCGGGTCTGTCCGTGTTTTGCTTTAGAGGTTCGCCCCCGATTCGATAGGGTCGAGCCATCGACCAGTAAATTTCTAGGTAATGCTTCGCAATCTCTTGCAGCGGAATCTCAAGTTCGCTTCCATCGTCTGATCCGCGTTCTACAGCGATTTTTGTGAGCGCGATGAGAAGGGCGAACTTGTAGGTGCTGGTGAATCGCCCTTGCGAAAGAATGGTCTCGATGCCCCGCAGAACGCGGAGTTGCGTTTGAGCATCGGGAATCGGCGTAATCACAGAAGAAGTCTCGCCGTTGAACAGCAAGTCCGCAAGTTTCGAAGTCGTTTCAATCGTTGGGATTCGAACGGTTGCCGGATTGGTGGGTGCACCGCGGCTGACGTTGTGCTTGTTCTTTTCGTGAGAGGCGCTCCACGTTTGAACGGAACAGCGATGAGAAGCCGCGGAGTTGCTGAGTTCGGAAGGGCGCGATCGGTCGTGCACGGGATCGACGGGGCAGGTCGCCAAGAATGGAGAAAACCATCACGAAGTTGATGGGAACTATCGGGGTTCGGGGCGTCGCGACGCTGGTTGCGGCCGTGGTGGCCGGCGGGGTGTGGGGGCAGGCGATGACCAACGCGACGATGGCGGCGGGTCCGCGCGACACCTATTCGGTCACCATCACGTGGAACGAAGGGTCGACGAGTGGTCCGTACGCGATTCCTTTGCGGGCCACGATGGACATCTCGGCCCTTCCCGCGACGGCACTGGCCGCGGTGCCGACGTTCTCGACCGCGCCCGTGGCGACCCTGTCGTCGTCGGGGCTCCTTTCCGCAGCTACCACCGTCAACTTCCAAGGTGGTGCATTCCCCGCGGGGGTTTCGCTCGGAGAGTTGTCGATTCAGATCAACCACCAGATGCTCGGTTACGGGTTCCTGTACGACGGCATCGTCCCGGCCGCGGGATTGCCGCAGTCGAAGACGATCTGCACGCCGTACTTCACGGGTGGGCTCGTCGACATTCAGGTGACGCGCCACGACATCTTCGGGAACCCCTACTTCAGCAACATCGCGATGGTCAATCTCTAGACGCCGTCGAAATCGATGCTCCTGCCGGAACTCGTCGGATGAGCGAGTCCCGCTGCCGCAAGGTCGCCGTGGTGGCGACCTTGCGACGTTGATGGGGAAGCGCGAACGGGCGAGCAAGGGGCTTGCCGCGACGGCTTGCGCGAGACGCGCGTCGATCGACGGATTGACCGCCTCACACC
>CAIWVZ010000284.1 GCA_903916245.1 uncultured Planctomycetota bacterium
CCCGGCTTGAACGACACCGCTTCCGCACGCGCGCCCTTCGACTGGGCGGTCACCTTGAGCGGCAGGTTCTTGACGTCGTCACCCGCGGTGGCGCGCAGTTCGAAATGCCCTTCTTTGTCCGAGCGGTTTGATAGGTTGAACAAGCCGAAGGCGCCGCGATTCGGACCGCGTCCGCCGCGTCCCCCGCCTTGGTTGTCCGCGTTGTTCTGGTTTTGGCGAAGAGCCACCGCCGCTTCCGAAAGATCGATGGTGACGCGGGCGTTCGGAACGGGAACTCCACCTGCATCGACGACGACACCCGCCACGAGGACGGGCGGACGATCGATGCGAATGTCGGGAAGCGTCTGGACTTGGCCGGGGGCCGTACCGGTGAAGGGGTGCGTCGCGAGAACGGCTTCGTTGCCGCCGCCCGGTCCGAATCCACCGTCGCTCTTGCGGAACTTCATCGTTCCGGGGCGATCGATGTCGACCGGAATACGCACGAGTCCCGTTTCATCGGGCTCGACGTCGACGGGACGATTGCCGCCGCCGCGCCCGCCGCGCGCGTTTTGGGGGCCTCCTCGAACTTCGACGGACGTCGTCGCCGTCGCCGTCGCGGGACCCGTCGGTGTGGTCGGTGCCTCGCCGACGTAGGCGAGTTCCGCCGAGAAATTTCCCGTGGTGATCGGAGTGCCGACGTCGTCGATCAATCGCGTCGTGAGGTAGGGCTGCGCCTTTCCAAGTTCGATCTCGAGGTCGGCGGTTTTCGTTTCCGTCGGAAGCGTCAGCGTGGCCCGTGTCGTCACGCGGTCGTCCGCGCCGAGGCTGAACCGGACGACGGCCCCCGCCTTGAAGCCGGCGATCGACGTCTTCGTCCCGCTGAAATCACGGCGGCCGAAGGCGTTGTTCATCATGCCCATCATGCCGCCTCGCCCGCCTCCTTGGCCCCCGTCGGCATTCTCGATCTGCCATGTCAGATTCAAACGTTCGGGAAGAGGATCTCCGAAGGCGGCTTTGACGACGACGTTGACGGTGATGATGTTCGGAACGCGGATGATCGTGCGACCCGCCGTGCGGGGATTGACTTTCTCCGTGACCGCATCGGCCCCGAGGAGTTGGGCGGCCAAGGTGATTTCCTCGGAGTCATACAACTCCGGATCGAGAGCGGTCACCTGAAGGCGTGCGACGCCGTCGGGATCCGCGGTCCACTGACGGGCCATGCGGGCGCGATTGAAAGGATCATCGAGATTCGCTTGAACGCGGACTCCGGGTACCGGGGTGCCGTTCGTATCGACGACCTGCACGTCGACGTTCTTGATCGGGCGAATCACGACGCGCTTCTGAGCGCCGAGATCCTGCGGGTCGTTCGGGTCGAACGACGCCATGCCGATCGCGTCTTGGTGTTTGGCGATGATGTCGATCGAGCGCGTGACGGGTTCATCGACGGCGACGCGTCCATCCGAGTCGGTCGTCATCGTGCGCATGGGCTTCGGAGTGTCGTCGGAGGGGAACATTCCGCCGCCGCGTCCGCCGCGACCGAAGCCGCCGCGGGCACGTTGGAACTCGACGGTCGCGCCCTTGACCGGGGTGTCCGATTCGTCGACGACGATGATGGACAACGCACCGGGCGTGTCCGCGTCGACCGCGTTCGATCCGTCGAAGGCCGAGGTGCGTAGGGTGCCGACGGCATCGGCCGGGCCGAGTCGGTCGGGGGAGTCCGCGGTCACCGCGGACCCCTCGCGCGAAACGGCCGTGACGGCGGTGCCGTCATCGAGCAAGAGGAAGATCCCGAGGCCGACGAAGAGCACGGCGGCGAGGGCGAACATCACGGGCTTCGACATGACCACTCCGACGGAATGCGGACGCCAAGTTCCGTAGTTAGTTGATACGCATTCGTGGGCGGTTCGTTTCGGAATTCCGCCCCGAAAGCGAAATTTCCGACCCGCCTTGTCCCGCAACAGCCCGGCTGCGACGCACCGCGGGGTTGCGGGGTGCGAATCGACGCCGCGCGGTCGCCCCCAAAGACCTCGGCCCCCGTCACGCGTGAGCGCGACGAGGGCCGAAGCCGTTCACCTGGTCCTCGGCGGACCATCCGCCGAGGTCGTCGAAGAAGAGAATCAGTATCCGAACGTGAGGTTCAAGCCGTTCGACGAGTCGAACCCGTCGGGTTGGAACGTGAACGCCTGCAGCGAAATCGCGAAGCAGAGGATCGCGGGATCCGACGGAATGATGTCCGTGTAGGACCACGCACCCGCCGCGTCCGGAGTGAAGGTGCCGAGGACCGCCACCGAGCCGGCCGTGTCGAGGTAGAACGGGCACGGGCCGAGCTGGGCGTAGGTCTGGACCTGATAGCTGAAGCCGAGGACGCCGAAGGCGTTCGGACGGGCGTTCACGATCGACATCGTTCCAGATTGTCCGAGGCGCGGCGGCGTGCCCGAAAGGGCGAGCGGATAGGTACCGCAGGACGTGCCGAAGGTCGAAGCGACCGCCGACGATTCGGAGATGTTGATGTAGAACTGGCCGACGTCCGTCGCGCTGTAGCCGGCGACGCGGATGAGGTAGAGCTGGCCCGCGGTCACCGCGACGTTGTCGATCTGCGACTGGTAGCCGCTCGGACCGCAGACCGTGCTCGTCGAGCCGGCGTCGTCGTTGCAACCGATGAGGTTGAAGCCGATGTCGTAGATCGTCATCTGCGAGTCGGCGAGTTCGCCGGGGTTCGTGATGGCGTCACCGTCGCAGGTCGAGAAGCTCGCCGTGCCGGTGCAGGTCGGCATGTACACGAAGAACAGGTCGCGGGCGCCGTTGCTGCCCGCACCGCACGTCGTGTTGAAGCCGAACTGATTGGCCGACATCGCGTTCGTGTTGTCGAACGGGCCGTTTTGGCCGCGGGCCACCGGAACCGCGCCGTAGTAGACGTCGTTCGCGATGGTGTAGACGTTGATCGTGGCCGAAGCGGAACCGTTGGTCGCACCCGTCGCGCTCGCGGTGATCGGGAGCGTGTACGCAACGGTGGAAAGCGAGTAGACGGTCGCCTGGTACGAGTAGGTCCCGTCGCCGGCCACCGCGTCGCCGTTCAAACCATCGTCATGCATGACTTGGCCCGGGGCGCCACCGATCGCCGTCGTGTCGACGGTCACGGCGAGATTCGAGATCGCCGCCGACGCCGGAGCGGCGGAAACCGCCGCCGTGATGACGGGCATACCGGTCACGAAATTCACCGCCGGAGTCGCCGCCGCCGCGATCGTAAGACCCGCGGGCGGGAACGCCGAAGGCGTGTAGCGGTAGATCAAGCCGTTCGCCGGCTTTTTGCCCGCGGCGGTACCGACGTAGTGGCCGTTGGCCGCGGAGGACGTCGTCGTGAACGGTGCGGACCACGAGAAGGTCGTCGAGGTGGACGTGCACAACTTGAAGTCGGTCACCGGCGAGGCGGCGTTGCCCTTGATGCCGACGGATCCGGACGTCGTGGCGGCGGGGAACGCCGTGCTGCCGATGTCCCAGTCGCCGTAGGTGAGTTCGATCACGCCGGAGGTTTCGTACAACTTCACCTGGAAGTCGAAGGACATCGTCAGGATCTGGCTGTTCGACGTGGCCGACGTCCAAGGACGCATGTTGGTCCATTGGATGACGCAAACGCGATTCGGGGCGGCGCCGAGGGTTTCGACGCGGATTTCCGCATTCGCGTCCGCGGCCTGCAGATCGCGGCCGAACGCGCCGACCGTACGGGCCTGAGCGGTTGAAGACGCGAAGTTGTAGGTCGTCGCAGCGCCCGCGACGTTGGACAACTTGGCCCAACCATTGGTGGAGACGCCCATGACGTTCGTCCAGCTGGCGCCCGCCGCCGTCCCGCCGAACGGGAAGTCGAAGCCGATCGGGACGTTGTTGTAGAACGTATCGTCGATCGCGGCACCCGACTCGAGGACGAGACCGCCGGCGATGGGCACGTAGGGACCGGGATTGTTGGTGGAGAACGCGTACGTCGCCGTCTGCTGCGCCGAGAGCGCGGCGACGAGCGCCGACGCGGCGAGCAACGAACGACCCAGGGAACGAAGTTTCATGGTGATTCTCTCTTGCTGTCGAACTCGAAGAACAAGGCCCGGATGCGGCCTTGCTTTTTTCCAAACACGCCTAACCCCTTGTCGGGGCATGGGGAGGCTAGCGCGCGGTTTTTCGAGGTGCAAACAATCCGTGTGTTTACGTCGAGAAAGTCGGCTTTCGTCGAAAAGATCCGACGCGTTGCGTCGTGCCTCGAGCGGCCGCAAGCCCTTTTTTTATAGGCTTTTATGCGAATCCGCGAGCGACGCCGAATTGATGCAAGTCGACGCGCCTAACGCGGGCGCGTCGACGCAAGTCTTCGCAGGTCAGTTCCCGATCGTCACGTTGACGGCATTCGTGACGCCGAATCCGGAGGTTCCGGATGTGACGCACTGCAGCGTCAATGCGGCGCATTCGAGCGCCGGATCGTTCGGAACGGGTGTCGCATACGACCAACCGCCGACGCCGTCGGTGTTGAAGGGAAGATAGAGAAGAATGTCGAAGGCGTTCAGATAAAGACTGCACCCCTGCCACGGTGTGATCACCGGTGTCGGCGTCGACATGAGCAGGAGACCGAACGCGTAGGCGTCCGATCCCGCGAGCGTGACCGAAGCCACCGAGCCGAGCAGAGGCGGAGTCGCGGTGAACGTCGCGTTCGGCGTCGAGCCGCACGACAGCCCGAGGGCGGAGGCCGTGCCCGAAATCAGCCGCGTACGTAAGAAGAACTGCCCGGGACTTCCAGAGGTCGTTCCCGACGCCGCGACGCGGAACAAGTAGCTACGACCACCGATAACCGTCAGCGAAACGACGGACTGGCGGAAATTGACGGTGCCGAATCCGGCGGATTGGCCGATTCCCGAAATGGGCGGCGCTTCCGTTCCCGTATCGTCGCCGCACGCGAGGGAAACTCCTTCCGCGCTCCAAACGGAAAGCACGGTGTCGCTCATGAAGCCGGTGGGGACCGCAATCCCCGCGCCCTCTTCATTGCTGAAGGTTGACGCCCAAAGCGTGCCGCCGCACGGAGCCGTCCACTGAAACCAGACGTCGTGGACGCCGTAGGAGTCTTCGTAGGTGCAGCCCGGGTTGGCGGACGTCGCCGAGATCCGTGCGTTCCACTGAAGAGGTGTGGCGTCCGCGAGCGCCGAGGTGTTGGAGAACGGACCGTTGGTTCCGAGCGCAATCGGGAGAGCCGCTTCCGGGAAGTCGTTCGGGACGACCACCTCGGAGAGTGAGGTTCGTGCCGACGCCGTTCGAATACCGTCCGACATCGTGATGTCGATGGACCACGTAGTCGCGCTGCCGGTCGTCGTCGGCGCGACGACGGCGGAGAAGACGCCGTCGCCCGCGATGGCGTCGCCGTTGGTGCCGTCGTCGCTCATCGGGGTGGTCGCCGAACCTCCGAAAGGGGTCGCATTCCATGTCGCCGTGACGGGTGTGCCGAGAGAACCTCTCCCCACGACCGATGCCGAAGCGGTGAGAAGTGCGGTGCCACCGACGGAAACGAATCGAGGATGGACGTCCGCGTCGATGCGTAGTGTCGACGAAGGGACTCCCGCGGGTGTGAATCGGTAGATCAACCCGTTCTCGGGGAACTTGCCCGAAGTCGTGCCGACGTAATGGGTGATCAATGCGGAGCCCCCGTTTGTTGCGGGAGACGGCCACGAATCCGCCGATACCGTCGACGAGCAAAGACGGTAGTCGGAGAGACCGCTTCCGACGCGGCCTTTGATTCCCACGGATCCCGCGGTCCCGTTGAACGAGGAATTGAACGTCCAGTCACCGTAGGCGAACTCGACAACCCCCGACTCGTGGAGGCGTGCCTGAAAGTTGGCTCGCATCTTCGGCAAGGTCGCCTTCTGCTGAAAATTCTTCCACTGGACGACGCACATGCGGTTCGGGGTGGTTCCCGACGTCTCGATTCGAATCTCGGAGGTCGCGTCGGAGGCTTCGAGATTGCGTGCGAAGGGCATCAAGACCTGCGTTTGCGTCGTCGCGGACGCCACCGTATAGATGCTTTGTTCGTTGGCGGCCGTCGGAATTCCACCGAGCTTGATCCAACCGTTGCTCGACACGGCCAGAGTGGAGAACCAAGTGGCATCGGCCGAATTTCCGCCGAACGGAAAGCCGAAGCCGATTTCCAGCCCGTACCACATCGCGTCGTCGATCGACGCGCCTTCGGCGAGGATGGTTCCCCCCGACAGCGGAGCGTAGGTGCCGACTTGGGACGGCGGCACGGAGAACGTGTAGGCGGTCGTCTGTTGAGCCCCGGCCAGCGACGCGAGGAGAAGGCCGCAGCCGATCAGTTTGGAGATAGGGGACATATCGGACTCTCCCGCCCGGCGTAGGAATGAAAAGGCTCCCCGACTTGCATCGGGGAGCCTTCGGTCAAGTCGGGATCAGGTCCCGAAGGTGTAGCTCAAGCCGTTCGACGCGGCGAACGTGCCGCCGAACGTGAACGCCTGCAACATGATCGTCGCGCAGTTCAACGCCGGGTCGCTCGGGAGCAGATCCGTGTAGGACCAACCGCCCACGCCGTCCGTGTTGAAGACGAACACGATGTTGATGCTCGAATTCTCGAGGTAGAGCGTGCAGCCGTTGAACGGTGCGCCCGTCGATCCGCCCGCCGAGAAAGCGAGGAGGCCGAGCGACGACGCCGGACCGCCCGCGACGGTCAACGTTCCCGTCGATCCGAGCACGGGGAGCGTGCCGTCGAGCGAGAGACCGTTGCACGGCGCTCCGACGAGCGACTTCGCAGCGGTCGCGTAGTTGATCACGAGGTTGAAGGTGCCCGTGCCCGTCGCCGCCGATCCGAACGACGCGACGCGGATCAGGTACGTCTGACCACTCGTCATCGAGATGTTTTGGAGGCGCGACTGGTAGCCGCTCGGACCGCAGAGGACGGTGTCGTCCGCGTCGTCGTTGCACGCGATGGCCACACCGTTGAGGAACACCGTGATGACCGAATCGGTCAACTCGCCGGGAAGGTTGACGTTGTCGCCGCCACACGTCGTGGCCGAGAAGGTTCCGTTGCACGTCGGGCTGTAGGTGAAGAACACGTCGCGCGAGCCGATCGTCGTGCAGTCGCCGAGGGTCGGCGACGGAGAGAGCGGGTTCCCGTAGTTCGGGTGCGTCAGGGTCAGCGTGTTGTTGTTGTCGAACGGACCGTTCGTTCCCGTCACCACCGGAATCGCACCGGACGGAACATCGTTCGCCACCGTGTAGACGTTCAACGACGCCGACGCCGTACCGGAGACGACGCCGTCCGTGATGGTGCACGGCAACGTGTAGGTCGTACCCACCGTGGGATTAGCGGTCACCGTGAGGCTGAAGATGCCGTCGCCCGCGACGAGATCTCCCTGCGTAGCGTCGTCGTACATCGGAACCGGGGTGCCGGTGCCCACGTCGCACGTCGCCGAGAGCGTGCCGAATGTCGTCGCCGCCGGAAGCACCGAGGCGATGGTCGCGGTGATGAGTGTCGTTCCACCGGCCGGGATGAAGGCGGGAGGCGACGTCGTCACCGTCACGAACGCCGGCGGTGATGCCGCGGGAGTCCAGCGGTACGTGCGGCCCGAATCGGGCAACTTCGTCGTCGAAAGGTACATCGTGTTCCCGACCGTAGTGGCTTGGTTCGGCGCGATCCAGCTCGCGACCGTCGACGTCGACGTCAACGCGCGGTAGTCCGTGGTCGAGTTTCCCTTCAGGCCGACGCCGACGGTCTGCGTGCCCGTGGGCACGGAGAACGAACCGTAGGCGGTTTCGATGACACCGTTTTCATGGAGACGGATCTGGAAGTTGAAGTTCAAGGAAACAACGCCCGAGAGAACTCGGCCGACGTCTTTCCACTGGATGACGCAGATGCGGCTCGGTGCCGTGCCGATGGTCTCGATGCGAATTTCCGAAGTAGCGAGCGCCGACGCGATGTTCGCCGTGCAACCCGCCACGCCGTAGACCGAGGTGGTCGCCGTGGACGCGATGAACCCTTGCAGTGTGAGGGAGGAGGGCAGATCCGAACCCAACTTGATCCAACCGTTCTGCGAAATGCCGAGCGTCGTGAACCAACGTCCGGTAGGGCCCGCACCGAACGGGAATTCGAAACCGATCGCGCGCGCGGAGTAGAACGTATCCGTGAGCGGGAGCGGCGACGGACCGGATTCGAGGACTTCGCCCCCGGTGATCGGGGTGTAGGTACCCGCCGAATTCGTGAACGTGTAGGTGGCCGTTGATTGCGCCGCGAGCGACGACAACACGCACGACGCCGCGAGCACCAGCCGGAACAAGGTGGACTTCATGGACTGCTTCCTTTTTTCGATGCGGACTCCCTAAGGTCCGCGACGCAGAGGATAGCGGATTCCACCGAAACTCGCGCAATACACGGCGAAAAATGCCGCTATGGAAGGGCGCTCGCGGAGCGCTTCGATGGGTCTCGACACACACAACATCCGCGCCCTCAATCTCTTGCGCCGTCGTCTCGGGGGCTTCGTGGAAAAGAACTCGGCCCCGCTCCGAGAGGAACGGGGCCGAGTTTCGAGCGATCGGGCCGATCAGTATCCGAAGATCAGCGTGCGCTTGTTCGACGTCCCGAAACCACCCGCGGCGGGAAGGACGAACGCCTGCAGGTCGAAAGCGACACCGCAGAGTGCCGGAATGTTCGGCAAGCCGATCGGAAGCGAGAGCGCGCCCGACGCGTCGTAGAAGACGTTCACGAGCTGAGCCGTGAACGGGTTCACGTAGAGGTCGCAACCGAAGTTGATCACGACGCTGCCGGCGGCGTCGTACGCCAAGATGCCGAACTCGTTCGGCGTCGATCCCGTCACGTCGAGCGTGAAAGGCGCACCACCGAGCACCGGAAGTCCCGACGTCAGGGTGAGGACGGCGCCACCCGCCGAACAGCCCGCACCGCTCGACGTCGCGGCCGCCGAGGTCAGCGTGAGATTCAGCATGAACGCGCCGACGTTCGTTCCCGTCGTGCCGTAACCGGCGACGCGGATGAGGTACGTCTGACCGAACATCACGTTGATCCCGGAAACGAGACTTTGGTATCCCAAGGGGCCGCAGAGTCCGCTCGTGGTGCCCGCGTCGTCGTTGCATCCGATCGGGAGTCCCGAAGGTGCGTAGATGACGACTTGGGTGTCCTGGTTCTCTCCCGGCTGCGTGACGTTGTCGCCGCCGCACGTCGAGATGGACAGGGTGCCGGTGCACGACGGCGAGTACGTGAAGAAGACGTCGCAGGATCCGGCGTTCTGGGTCGCCGAGCAGGTGCCGACGCTCGCGGGCGTCGCATAACCGGGTTCGCTCGGAATCATCGTGCCCGTGTTGTCGAACGGTCCGTTCACGCCCTCGACGACGGGTGACGCGCCCGCCGGAACGTCGTTCAAGATCGTGTAGACGCCGATCTGAGCCGTTCGCGTTCCCGTGTTGACGCCGTCCGTGATGGTCACGGGGAAGTTGAAGGTCGAGGCTGACGGGGCGTTGACCGTGATTTGCAGCGAAAACACGCCGTCGTTCGCGGTGACGTCACCGCCGGTACCGTCGTCGACCATCGGAGTCGCCGCCGAGCCGCCGATGCCGCTCAAGTCGCAGACGGCCGTGAGCGTGCCGAGCGTCGTGGATTGAGGCAACACCGATGCCACGGATGCGGTCACGAGCGACGTGCCGCCGTAGTAGAGCGACGTCGGAGAGGACGCGGTGGCGAGAGCAACGGTAGCCGGCGGAAGAGTCGCCGGAACCCACTGGTACGTTCGACCCGGATCCGGATACTTGGTCGGCGACAGAAACATCTTGCTTCCCGCCGCGGTACCGACGTTCGGCGCCACCCAGTTGCCCGAAGTCGACGTCGACGCGAGATTGCGGTAGTCGACGACGGGGTTGCTCGCGAAACCCTTGAGCCCGACGCCGACCGACTGGCTTCCGCTCGGCACCGCGAATGTCCTGTACGAGCAGCTTGAGCCTGCGATCTCGTCCATCGTCCGG
>CAIWVZ010000285.1 GCA_903916245.1 uncultured Planctomycetota bacterium
ACTTTGCGGCGCAGGTCGCGGAACGGCAGGCGCACGCTTTCCGCGGTGTTCTCTTCGCGCAGGCGTACCGCCGCGGAGATGCGTCGGAAGCCTTCGAGAAGATCCGCCAATCCGATGTCGTCCGCGGTGCCGCCGTCCGCCCAACCGCTGCGCGGGAAGACGCGCTGCGCACGGCGTCGAGCGATTTCGAGCAGGAGGCGCCAGTCCGAGAAGTGCTCGGCGGCCCCCGGGTACGGTGGCGCGCCTTCGGCTTCGGGCGTTTCCGGGAGCCCGTGATAGGCCCGGTAGAGCGCGGTGAAGCACGATTCGGACATGCGGTAGGGGGCGTCGAGCGCGTCTTCCGGAAGATGCGCTTCGGTCTCCACAAGTCCTTTGGAGACCAAGGGATGGTCGGGATGCAGGGTGGCTGCGGCGGCGAGCGCTTCATCTTCGCCGAGGGCGCAGGCCTCGACGATCTCGCGTCCGGTGGCGAGGGCCGCCTGAGACCGCACGCGTCGATTGAAGAGGAACAGGAGCGCCATCACGTCGCCGGCTTCGAGTCCGTGTGCGTCGGCGAGGCGATCGAGCGCGTCGTGCAGGCGGTCCTTCGAACGCGACTTCATCGCCTTCTGCAACGCCTTCACGGCGGCCTTGCGGCGGCCTTCGAGTCGGCCCTTGGCCGACGAGCGCGGCGAACGCTTCACGCGTTGAGCCAACTGATCGGCTTGCTCGCAGAGCATGAGCAGGTGGCGTCCACCACCTCGGGTGTCGGATCGCTTCATGAGTGCGCCTCCGTGGAAGTGTCTCATCGGTTCGGTCTCGGGGTCGGGAGAATCAACTCGGCGTCTCCATCACTCTTTACGTAGGAGACGCGCATCCGCCGCCGTCGAGACTCTGAAACACGCCTTTCGTTGAAGGAACGTCGGTGGGTCGATTCCTCTTCCCGCTGTTTCGCCGGGAACGGTGCGCTAGCGTGACGCTCGGCGCTCCGCACTCATGGCTTCGCAACAAACCAACGCCCTCATTCACGAAAAGAGTCCGTACCTTCTGCAGCACGCCCGGAATCCCGTGGCGTGGCGGCCGTGGGGCGATGCGGCCTTCGCGGACGCGGCGGCGACCGATCGACCGATCTTCCTTTCGATCGGTTACGCCACCTGCCACTGGTGTCACGTGATGGAACGCGAGTCCTTCGAAGACGCGGAGGTCGCGGCGTTCCTCAACGCGCATTTCGTTCCGGTGAAGGTCGATCGCGAAGAGCGTCCCGACGTGGACGCGATCTACATGCAGGCGGTCGTCGCGCAGACGGGGCAGGGCGGCTGGCCGTTGTCGGTCTTCCTCACGCCCGACAGGAAGCCGTTCTTCGGAGGGACGTACTTCCCACCGCGTTCGCGGTGGGGGCGTCCGGGTTTCATCGACGTCCTGAAGAGTCTGTCGCACGCCTGGCGCGAACGGCGCGACGACGTGCGCGGGAACGCGGACTGGATGACCGATCATCTTCGACGGACCGCGACCGAGCCGGGTCTGCTTCCCGCCGGATTTACGACGAAGGCGGTCGAAGCGTTCCTCAAGGACGAAGACACGGAGCACGGCGGATTCGGAAACGCGCCGAAGTTCCCGCGCCCGTCCATCCTGAATTTGCTCGTGCACGAGCACGGCCGAAGGCCCGACCCGCGCATCGAATCGGCGGTCACACGCACGTTGTCCGCGATGGCGCGTGGAGGCATTCGCGATCAGGTCGGCGGCGGCTTCGCCCGTTATTCGACCGACGAGAAGTGGCTCGTACCGCACTTCGAGAAGATGCTCTACGACAACGCGCAGCTGATCGAGGCGTATCTCGACGGCTGGCGGATTTCCGGAGCGCGTCCGTGGCTGCACGTCGCGGAGGAAACCGCGCTTTGGGTCGCTTCCGAAATGACGCATCCGCTCGGAGGGTTCTTCTGCGCGCAGGATGCCGATTCCGAGGGCGAGGAAGGTCGCTTCTACGTCATGACGCCCGCCGACCTCGCCGCGGCGCTCGGTGAAACCGACGGCGCGCGCGCCGCGCGCGTGTTCGGCGTGACGGAGGCGGGGAACTTCGAAGGTGCGAGCGTCCTGCACCTTCCGCACGATCTCCCGGATCTCGCGGCGGAGTTCGACATGACCCCGACTCGATTCCACGCATGGCTTACCGACGTTCGACGTCGGTTGCGCGTGTGGCGTCACCCCCGCGTGCACCCGGGGACCGACGACAAGATCCTGCTTTCGTGGAACGGCCTCATGATCGCGGCGCTCGCCCGTCTGGGGGCGTCGCTCGGCACCGAGCGTTGGATCACCGCGGCGGAAGCGGCGGCCGATTTCGCCGATGCGCATATGCGTTCCGCGGACGGGCGATTCCTGCGCCGGTGGCGCGACGGGGACGCGCGTTACGACGCCGGATTGGACGACTACGCCGCGATGGCGTGGGGGCGTCTCGCCCTGTTTTCGGCGACGGGACGCGCGCGTCATCTGCGACGCGCCGTCGAAATCGCCGACGCCTGCGACGCGCGATTCCTCGATGCGGACGGAGCCTATTTCACGGCGGCCTCTTCCGAGGACCTCCTCACCCGCATGAAGGAAGGCACCGACGGCGCGATGCCGTCCGGCAACGCGTTGATCGCTCTCGTACACGCACGACTCGGCGCTCTGCTGCACGACGAAGACCGTCGGACTCGCGCGGCGCGGACGGTCGAGGCCTTCGCCGGAAGAATCTCCCGGATTCCCCAAGCGTTTCCTTTGTTGACTCTCGTGTACGGAGAGGTTTCCGAGGCCCCGCGTACGGTGCGGGTCGCGGCTCCGGTCGCCGACGCGCGATTCCGCGACGCGCTCGCGCGCGCGCACGCGTCGACCATCTCCGGGCGCGTTCCGGTACCGATTTTGGCGTCCGAAGTCGCGGCTCTCGCGGGGATGTTCAAAGACGCTTCGTCCCTCGTCGTTCCCGCGTCGGGCGTGGTGGAAGAACTCTGCGAAGACGGAACGTGTCGGCGCGTCGACGACGACTAATCACCGCCTGCGACCGACGTTGAATCGCGCGGAGGTCGCGGGATGGCGGCCGCCGCTTCACCCCTTGAGTGGACGCGGCGCAGCCCGGCGTGTCTTTGCGATGCGTTCTCATCGAAAAAAGTCTTCGACGAGATGATGGTTGCGAGCGTTTTCCTGCGTGTCCTTGGTTGAACGCGCCGCGGCCCGGGGAGGGCCACACCACGGCGCCGTCCACACGCGAGGAAAGTGATGCAGTTTTTCCGAACCTTGGGGATCGCGGTGTTCGCCTGTCTCGCCGCCACGGCTCAAATCGGTCGTGAAGTCGGCGCTCCGGTTCGCCTGTCCGACGGCCAGGAGTTCATTCTCTCGGATCGAGCGTTGATCGACCACGGTCGCAAGTTGTTCGACGCCGTTTGGACGCCTCAGGAAGGCGGCATGCGTCCGTTGACGAAGGGGACGGGAGCCCCCGTCTCCGATCCGTCTTCGCCGCTCGCTTTCCCTCGAATGTTCAACCGTGTTTCCGGCCTCGACGCCAATTCGTGCGCCGGTTGCCACAACGCGCCGTTCGGAGTGTCGGGCGGCGGCGGCGACTACACGACGGGCGTCTTCGTGCTCGGGCAACGCTTCGATTTCGCGACGTTCGACGGCAACGACTTCATGCCGCTTCGCGGCGCCACTCTCGAAAACGGGCAACCGGGAAGCCTCCAAACCGCGTCGAACTTCCGTGCGACCCCCGGCATGTACGGAGCGGGATACATCGAATTGCTCGCGCGTGAAATGACGGCCGACCTTCAGGTGCAGCGCGACGCGTTGCAGCCGGGACAGTCGGTCGCGTTGATCACGAAGGACGTCACCTTCGGCACGCTGCGTCGTAATCTCGACGGCACGTGGTACACGGCCGACGTGCGCGGCCTTCCCGCGCCGAGCCTTGCGACCACGGGCGCGGCGGCACCGCCGAGCTTGATCATTCGCCCGTTCCATCAGGTGGGCAACGTGATCTCGCTCCGTCAGTTCACGAACAACGCCTATAATCATCATCACGGGATCCAGACGAACGAACGTTTCGGCGCGGGGACGGACCCCGACGGCGACACGTTCCAAAACGAGATGTCGCGTGCGGACGTGACGGCGGTCACGTTGTTTCAGGCGACGCTCCCCGTGCCGGGGCGCGTGATTCCGAACGATCCGGCGATCGAAGCCGCCGTGATCGAAGGCGAAGAAGCGTTCGCGTCCGTCGGATGCACGGAATGTCATCGGCCCACGTTGCCACTGAACAACCCCGTGTTTTCGGAGCCGAATCCGTACAACCCGCCCGGGAATCTGCTTCCGGGCCAAGTGCCGCAGCGTTCCGTGAATCTCAATACGAGCTCCGCGTTGCCGCGTCCGCGTTTGCGTGCCGCCTCGACCGGCGTGACGTACGTGCCGGCGTTCACGGATCTCAAGATCCACGACATCTGCTCGGGGCCGACCGACCCGAATATCGAGAAGTTGAATCAGAACGCGCCGGCGGGATCGGCCGCGTTCTTCGCGGGGAACTCGCAGTTCCTGACGAAGAGGCTCTGGGGAGCCGCGAACGAGCCGCCGTACTTCCACCACGGCCAGTTCGCCACGTTGCGCCAAGCGATCGCGGCGCACGCGGGTGAAGCGCTCGCGTCGCGTCAGGCCTTCGACGCGCTCCCGAATTCCGGCAAGGACGGGATCATCGAATTCTTGAAGACGTTGAAGGTGCTTCCGCCCGGCACGAAGGATCTGATCGTCGACGAGGACGGCAAGAAGAAGAACTGGCCGCCGAATTGATCGCTCGGCGGAGCCTTCGGGCGCCGGCTCGAAGGCGCGATCACCATCGGCGACGGTCCCCGTGTTTCGCTCCGGGGCCGTCGCCGACCCCTTTTTGGGGAAGAACGGGATCGTCGGGATGAAATGCACGGCGTTGCGTCGATTCCGCTTTGAGGGCGGCGGCGCCGACGACCTATAATGAGGGGGTCCCGGCTGGAACCCGGGCCACCCTTCGCTGCTTTCTCGCATGGGGTTTCGACGACCCGAGAAAGGGCTTCCGATGATGAACGATCGTTTGATCCGGTTCGCATGTGCGTCGATGATCGTGGCCGGCGTCGTGTTGGCGCACGGCTTCCCGACGCCGGCGTTCAACCCGCCCGCGAACTCCGCGCCGCCCAATCGTCCGACCGGCGTCGGTCGTCCGACCGGCTCGACCCAGCCGGGGCAGGGCGGTGGAACCGCGCGTCCGGGTTCGGGCTCCACCACGCCGCGCGGGCCGGGTGGCGGCATCACGCGTACGGGTATGAAGCGCACCGATGCACCCGAGTTCAAGGATGAAGGTGCTCCCGACGCCGATGCGGCGAAGGGTCGGACGACGAAGTCCGATTCGGGGGGTGGCGGCAACGGAGGGGCACCGGCGTCGAATGCCGGACCGACCGAAGCGGTGATGATCCGCACCAAGGAATTCAATCGGCTGGCGGCACTCGATGCCGCGGCGGTCGTCGATCGCACCACGACGCTGTCCGTGCGAACGACGGATCTCGCCGCGACGCACGCGTCGTTCCGCGTGCGACTCGTCGAGGTGCAGGACAAGTCGGTCGCGCGACGTCTCGAGGTTCTGACGGGCTCCGACGCTGCGTGGACCGTGGCGGACGTCTATGTGCTGCGCACCGAGACGACGGGCCGTACGACGGTGTGGCGGAAGGACGCGGCGGGGCGCGTGACCGAGTTGGCGAAGACCCCGGGCGAAATCCGCGTACTCGACACGTCGGTGACGCTCGCCGATCTTTTGCCCATCGACCCGTCGCATTACGAGTGCGTACTCGACAAGCCCTCGCAAGGGCCCGCGGATGCGCGCGAGACCTACGTTCTCAAGATGAAGGGCAGCGGCACGACGGTCGCGAAGGCGTCTTTCGACGCGGAAACACGTCGTGTCGGTCACGTCGAGTGGCTTGCCGGAGGCACGCGCGTGCGCGCTTCGGACTGGAGCGGGTGGCGTGTGGTCGGCGGTGTCGCGATGCCGTCGCGCGTCACGGTGCTCGGATCCGGACTCGAGCCCGTCGCGTTCCTCGACGTCGTCGAAGCCCGCCTCAACACGAAGCCCGACGCCGCGCTCGTCGATCCGACGAAACTCAAGAACTGAGCGCGTTCGCTCTCGGCTCTCGCACCCCGCGGCCTCTCCGGTCGGCGGGGTGCTCGCATTTTCGGACGTCGTCGCGCGAACGGCGCCCGTTTCGGATAATCCCGGACGTCATGGATCCCCGTGAGCTTCAAACCCTCGACGTCCGCAGCGACATGCGGCGGGCATTCAACGTCGGGCCGAAGACGGGGCAATGTTGGGACTTCGAACGCGGGATCGCGCGCGGAGGCGAGATCGGCGACGCGTTGTCCCGGACGGCCGATGACGATCGGCAACTGCGCTGCGACGCGTGGCTCGCGATTCTGCACGAGACGTGCGCCGCGGCCGCGACCGTTCCGGAGAAGGAACCGATCGACGCGCGACGTTTGGCTCGTCGCGCCTGCGCCTCTCTCGTCGGCGATCTGGTGGCCGACGGGCGGGGAGACGCGCGTCTCGTCGATCGCGACGACGCGTTTCGGCGGTGGTTCGATGCGTGGATGCTCGACGACGGCGGGCTCGTCGACGGGATGGACGTCCTCATGCTCGACGCCGCGGTGCATCCCGGCGACTTCCGAACGTTGGTCGATTGCGCCTCGGACGCGTTGGAACAATCCGTCATCCCGTTTCCCGCCCGTCCCGGCGAGCGTCTCGACGTGCGTCGCGCGGTCCTACGAACGGAGCGCCAACGGGTGACCGGGCTGCTCGCCGAGGGGCTCGCCGGACTCGGACGTCACGACCTCGCGATCGAACTCGGGATCGCCCGCTTCGAGTCTCAGGGAGTCGGAGCACCGCTCGTGCGCGCGCTTCTTCGGGCGGGGCGGCGCGACGAGGCGCTTGCCCACGGCCGGAGGCTGGTGGAGTCGCCGAAGACGCGTGACGTCGCGGACGTACGCTTCGTGTTGACGGAAGTCATGGAGGCGCCCTCGGGCGATCGGATTTCGAAGGCCCATCTCGAAGCCCTGTTCCTGCGGACGCCCGGGCGCGACGCTTTCTACGCCCTCAAGTCGGTGGTCCCGGCCGAACAGTGGGACCGTGTACGCCGCCGAATCCTCGGGCACATCGAACGGCATCGAACCGCGCCGACTCTGCTGTTCACCCTGTATCTCGACGAGGGGCTCCTCGTCGAAGCCGACGGGGTCGTGTTCACGCAACCGGTCGACGCGGATGCCCTCGTCGCGGCGGCCGAACGACTCGGAACGGAGCATCCGACGTTGACCGCCGGATGGCTCTTGACGGCCGCCTATCGGGTATCCGATGCCGTGGCCGATGCGCGCATCGCGGAGGTGGTGGTGTGGCTACGGGAAGCGCGAAGTCGCGGTGGTGACGGGGCTTTCGAACGAGCGATTCGGGGTTTCCGCGGCCGATTCGCGGATGACCCGGGAATCCTCGGCCCACTCGACGAAGCCGGATTGCGCTGAGTGCCGCGTTACGATTCCGACATGCGAACGGGCGTTTTCGCGGAGTGGATCGTGCCGGTCGACGGGCCCCCCGTCGAGCGGGGTTGGATCCTTGCCGAGGACGGAATCGTCGTCGACGTCGGGTCGGGGCATGCGCCCGAGGCGTGCGGCCCTTATCGACCGGGGATGGTGGTCACGCCCGGGTTCGTCTCGGCCCACGTTCATCTGCCGCTCGGCGCGTTGCGCGGCGTCGCCGACGACGCGTCGTTTCTTCCGTGGATCAGTCGTGGCGTTCTCCCCGCCACGTCCCGCATCGACACCGAGGCTCCGCATCTTTGGCTCGAGGGCGCTCGACTGTCGGCGTCGGAACTACTTCGAAGCGGCGTCACGTGCGTCGGCGAAAACCACTTCCGACTCGACGGGATGCGGGCGTTGTCCGAGAAGGGAATGCGGGGCGTCTTCTTCGCCGAGGTCTTCGGTAGCCTCGCACCGGATGAAGAGGCCGCGTGGCGCGAAACGGAACGTCGTATCGACGCCTTGCCGTCGGACTTCGACGGTCTTCCATGGGGGTTGTCGCCCCATACGCCGTGGACGTGCCCACGATTCACGCTCGGCAAGACCGTCGAGCGTGCGCGTCGCGACGCGCGACGCCTTTCGTTCCATCTCGAAGAGAGCGCCGAAGAGCGTGATTTTCTTCTGCGAAGTACGGGGCCGTTGCACGCGGCGAACGCGGCCCGCGGGACGCTCGAGCGCTTCGATCTCGGCATGACGCCGACGGAACTCGTCGACCGTGCCGGGGCCCTCGGCCCGACGTCGCTCGTCGCGCACGTCGTCGTGGCCGAATCCGACGATCTCGACCGGTTGTCACGTACCGGGACGCACGTGGTGCATTGTCCGACGTCGAATCTGAAACTTGGCGAGGGGATGGCGGACGTCCCCGAGATGCGCCGCCGCGGAATCAACGTCGCGTTGGGCACCGATTCGTTCGCGTCGTCCGCCCGCGGGGATTTTTTCGAAGAGATGCGCGTGGCGATTTGGATGGCGCGCGGGCGTCGTCGCGACGCTTCCGTGTTGACGGCCACCGACGTGTTGACGATGGCGACGACGAACGGCGCGAAGGCGCTGGGGCTCGACGCGCGCATCGGCGGTCTTTCGGTCGGCAAGGCCGCGGACTGGATCGTCCACGACGTCCTCGGTCCGGAGCGCCGCGGCGTTTCGGGGCCGGCGGACGCCGTCGTGTTTCTCGGTGCCCCCGAACACGTTCGCGACGTGGTGATCGCGGGCCGCGTCCGCCACCGGAAAGGTGCGTGAGGTCGTCGCGATGAAGAAACTCGTCGTCCTTTCCGTCGTCGTCGCCGTCGTCTTCGCGTGCCGTCGATGGGGCGTCGACATCGTCGGGACGACGGGCGCGAGCATGTGGCCCGCGTTGCCCGCCTCCGGGACGACGCTTTGGGTGGATCGAACGGCCGCGTGGCGCAAACGTATCGACCGATTCGAACTCGCCGTGTTCGCCGTCGACGCGCAGCGCGTCGTGAAGCGCGTCGTCGGACTCGCCGGCGACTGCGTGTCGATTCGCGCCGGGGATCTCTGGATCCGAACGCCGGACGGCGGATTCGCGCGTCTACCTCGGCCCGACGACGTCGTCGCGGTCCAGCGCTGCCCGATCGTGCCGGGATTCCGCACGTTGTCGGTCGAAGGCCCCGCGAGCGTGACCCCGGGCGGCGGGATTTCATGGTCGGGCGCGCCCTCGGTCGAGAGTCGTATCGTCGCCCGGCGCAGCGATGGCGAGACGCGTTTGCTCGACGATGCGTGGTTGCGCGACGGGGTGTCTTCGATCGGCACCGAGGACGTCGCGGATATCCGCATCGCCTTGCGCGCCTTGAAACTCTCCGACGACGGGCGATTGCGCATCGAGCACGCGTTGGGGGACGATCGATTGGTCGTCGACGTCGATTCCGGTGGGATCGTCGCGACGCGCACCGGCGACGGTCTCGATCCCGCTCCCGTACGTTTCCCCGGGGTCCCCATCACGGACCTCGTCGTCGACACGCTCGACGGGATCACTTCCATCCGGCTTGCCGGCGTGGAGGCGTCGCGACCGTTGTGCTCCGTGCCGCGCGACACGACTCGAGGCGGAGCGTCGCGACTGATCCTGACGGTCGCCGGAAGCGGCTCCGTCGAGTCGGTGCGGATCGATCGCGATGTGCACTATCGTTCTCGGGGAGACGCGGCGCCGGTCGTCGTACCCTCGAACGCCGTGTTCATTCTCGGAGACAACCCCGTCGCATCCACCGACGGTCGCGATTTCGGAACCGTGTCGCTCGACGTCCTGAAGGGGCGCGCGCTGCGCGGGCGCTGACGCCGATATTCGCGGGTGAAAGCGCCTACCCGCGACGGTGCGACGGATGAACTCTGGGGGGGGGCTCCGAGAGGGTTAATTCCGGTTTTTCCCCTGTTTCCTACGGTCGATGGGCCATAATCGGGAAGTCCGGGCTTTGGGTCCGCAATTCGCGGATCCGTGACCCCTTCGGATTCCCATCTCCATGAAGTTCATCGACATCCTTCGCCGGGGGCGCTTCGCGCCCATCGCCGCCGTCATGGCGGGCGCGTCCGTTCTTCTGTCCGCCCAAGGTTTCCTTCCCTCTCAGGGCGAGGTCGTCGCGGGCGACTTCATGGTCGCGCCGGGAGCCGGCGGCGCGACGTTCGGCAACTCGAGTTCGTTCGATCTCCCCGTTCTCGACGAGAACGGCACCGTCTACTTCCGTGCGCGCTTCGCGGCGGGCGGCGGCGTGACCACGACGAACGATCGGGCGATCTTCGCCGGGCGTTCCAACGGCGACTTGGCCCTCGTGATCCGCAACGACGACCCGATTCCCGCCATCCCTGGATCTTTGGCGAAAGTCAACTTCGCCCGCGTGAGCCCGAACGGGATCCTTTACGTGCCGACGCAGTTGCTCGGTACGGGATTCAGCACGGCCGACGACACCCTCGTTCTCATGGGGACGGTTCAGTCGGGTCTTTCGATCGCATGGCGTGAAGGTCAAGCCGCGCCCGGGACCACCGGCGCGGTGTTCGGCGGTTCGTTCTCCGGTACGTCGTCGCAGGCGAGCGGCGTGAATCGCCAAGGCCGCGTCATGTTCCAAGCCACGCTTCTCGGCGGGGACGTGTCGGGGACGACGAACAATACCGCGCTTTATACCGGCGTTCCGGGTGCCCTCGAAATGGTGTTGCGCAAGGGGGCCATCGTCGGCACCGGTCAGTCGATCAGCGCCCTCAATTTCATCAATCAGATGAACGACTCGGGGCAGCTCTTGTATGAAGCGTCCCTCTCGAACACGCTCGGGACGTCTCCCGCGCCGACGTCGAGCGACCGCGTGCTCTATCG
>CAIWVZ010000286.1 GCA_903916245.1 uncultured Planctomycetota bacterium
CGACGAGATCCACCATTTTTCGAAGAGTCAGCAGGATGCCCTGCTGCCGCACGTCGAATCGGGACTCGTCACGTTGGTCGGTGCCACGACCGAGAATCCCTCGTTTCACGTGAACGCGGCACTGTTGTCGCGCTGCACCGTGGTTCCGCTCAAGGCGGTTCCCGAGGCCGATCTCGCGGAGCTGGCGCGACGCGCGCTCGTCGACGTCGATCGAGGGTTGGGACGCTTCGCGATCACTCTCGACCCCGTGACGCTCGGCACGCTGGTGGCGACGAGCCACGGCGACGTGCGGGCGATGTTGAATCGCCTCGAAGCCCTCGTGACGGCGGCGGCCGCGCGCGGCACGGGCCGGACGGTGGCGCCCGATGAGGCGGCTCGCCTCCTCGCGGACAAGCGGTTGGCTCACGATGCGAAGGGCGATGCCCACTACGACCTCGCGTCGGCGTTGCAGAAGTCGATCCGCGGAGGAGACCCGCAGGCGACTCTCTACTGGTTGGCGCGCATGATCGAAGGGGGAGAGGACCCGCTTTTCATCGCCCGTCGATTGGTTCGGACCGCATCGGAAGACATCGGACTCGCCGATCCGGGCGCCTTGCGCGTCGCTCTCGACGCTCTCGAAGCGTATCGGTTTCTCGGAACACCGGAGGGCGAACTGGCGCTCGCGGAAGCTGCCGTTTATCTCGCGACGGCCCCGAAGAGTCCGTCCGTCTACAAGGCGTTCGGAGAGATCCGAGCCGCCATCGCCGCGGGGAAGGTGCCGCCCGTCCCCGCCCACCTGCGGAATGCGCCGACGGCGCTCGCGAAGTCGCTCGGTCACGGTGCGGGCTACGAATACCCGCCGGATCTCCCGCACGCGGTGTCCGACCAGTCCTATTTGCCGCCGGAGCTCGAAGGTGCGTCGTGGTACCGACCCTCGGCGTTCGGACATGAAAAAGACGTCGCGCGACGCATGGCGTGGTGGGACGAGATGCGGGCGAAGATCCGCGAAGGAAAGAAGGGCGAATCATGAGTCATCATCCGGCGGCGTTCCTCGAGGAAGTCGCGGTCGAAGCGGGAGCCGTCGTTTCCCGTTGGTACGGACGGATCGAGGAGGTCGGGCGCAAAGGAGTGCGGGACCTCGTCACCGTGGCGGATCGCGAAGCGGAGGCGCACGTGATCGCGCGTATCCGCGAGGCGTTTCCCGGCGACGCGATCCTCGCGGAAGAGACGCTTTCGACGCAGGGGATGGCGGATCGACTTTGGGTCTTGGACCCGCTCGACGGAACCACGAACTTCGTCCATCGGATTCCGCATGTCGCCGTCTCGCTCGCGTTCTGGGAAGGCGGTCGGCCCACGGCGGCCTGCGTGTTCAATCCGATTCTCGGAGAACGTTTCACGGCGACGGCCGGCGGCGGCGCACGATTGAACGGCAAGCCGCTGCGCGTTTCCGCGACGTCGGAATTGCGGGAAGCCTTGCTCGCCACGGGGTTTCACTACCGCATGGAACAAACCGACGACGACAACCTTCAACACTTCGTGGATCTCGCGAAGAAGGTGCGCGGACTACGTCGCCTCGGTTCGGCGGCGCTCGATCTCTGCTACGTGGCGGACGGACGCTACGACGGCTTTTGGGAACTGCACCTTTCGCCTTGGGACGTCGCCGCGGGCGGCCTGATCGTGCGCGAGGCGGGCGGGGTCGTCACCGACTTTCGGGGCGGCGACGACTGGCTCATGGGCAAGTCGATCATCGCCGCGACGCCGTCGATCCACGGACTTTTGGCGGCGGAAATCAACCGCAAACGCGGCTAGGACGCGTCGGTCGGGGGCGTTTCCGGGACTTCGGGAGGGCGAAGCGCCTTGCGCGCGTCGTCCTCTTCACGCGCCTGTCGAATGAGGGCGTCGACGCGCGAGGAACCCGCCACGGATTGGTCGAAGACCCATTCCACGTGCGGGGCTTTGCGTGTCCGGACGAACGCCGCGATCTCGCGTTGGATGTACCCGCGCGCCGCCGCGAGCGCATGTTCCGTTCGCGACTTGGCCCCGCCCTCTTCGAGGCAGGACCAGTGGATGTCGACCTTCGAGAAGTCCCCCGCGAGGCGAACCTTCGTGATGGTGATGAAGCCGAGTCGAGGGTCGGCGAGATCCCGTAGGAGGATCGTCGCCACCTTCTTTCGGATGGCTTCCTGAATCCGCTCGATTCCGTGGGCCATGATCAGCCGTCGAACGTGCGCTTGATGGATTCGATTTCGTAGGCCTCGATGATGTCGCCCGGTTCGATGTTGTCGAAACGGTCCACCATGATGCCGCAGTCGAATCCTTCGAGGACTTCCTTGGCGTCGTCCTTGAAGCGCTTGAGGGATCCCATCGTGCCGTCGTGGATGACGATGCCGCCGCGGGAGATGCGCACCTTGCTCGCGCGCTTGACCACTCCGTTGACGACCATGCATCCGGCGATGACGCCGAGACGGGAGACCTTCCACGTCTGACGGACCTCGGCGCGACCGGTGATCTTCTCGCGCGTTTCCGGCGCGAGACGTCCTTCCATGGCGTCGCGAAGTTCGTCGATCAGTTTGTAGATGACCTGATAGAGGCGGATCTCGACCTTCTTGTTTTCGGCGAGTTGGCGAGAAGCCAAGTCCGCGGAAACGTGGAAGCCGAGAATGACCGCGTCCGAGGCGTCGGCCAACGCGACGTCGGTTTCGGTGACGCCACCGACGGCCGCGTGGATGATTTCCGGACGAATTTCCGGGTGCTTGAGGCTCTCGGTGATTTCCTTCTTGAGGACTTCGAGCGAACCCGACATGTCCGTCTTGAGGATGATCTTGAGCGTGTCGCCCTTCTTGCGTTCGAAGAGCTTCTCGAGCGAGACGTGGCTCTGCTTGGCGATTTCCTGCTCGCGGATCTGCCGCATGCGGGCGTCCGCGATTTCCTTCGCCTTCTCGAGGGAGTCGAGGACGAAGAAGCGGTCGCCGGCGCGCGGGAGTTCGTTGAGGCCGGTGATCTCGACGGGCGTCGCCGGACCGGACTCCGCGATGAAGCGGGCACCGTCGCCCTTGATGGCGCGGACACGTCCGTAGGCGATGCCGCACACGAAGATGTCACCCTTTTTGAGGGTGCCGTTCTGAACGAGGATGCGCGCGGCGTTGCCTTCGCCGCGGCTCTGTTCCGCTTCGAGGCAGGTGCCGGTCGCCGAGCGCTTCGGGTTCGCCTTGAGTTCGAGCACGTCGCTTTCGAGCGCGAGGCGTTCGAGAAGTTCGGGGATGCCCTTCTTCGTGAGCGCGGAGACCTGATACACGCCGGTATCGCCGCCCCACTCTTCGGGCTGCAGACCTTCGTTGGTCAGTTCCTGGAACACGCGTTGCGGATTCGCCTGCGGAAGGTCGCACTTGTTCATCGCGACGACGATCGGCACCTTCGCGGCGCGCGCGTGGGCGATGGCTTCCTTCGTTTGCGGCATGACGCCGTCGTCGGCGGCGACGACGAGCACCACGACGTCGGTCACCTGTGCGCCGCGAGCGCGCATTTCGGTGAAGGCTTTGTGGCCCGGCGTGTCGAGGAAGACGACCGAACGGTCACCGACCTTCACGAGGCTCGCACCGATGTGTTGGGTGATGCCGCCGTGTTCCTTCGCCGCGACGTTGCTCGAACGGATCGCGTCGAGCAACGACGTCTTGCCGTGGTCGACGTGGCCGAGCACGGTGACGATGGGCGAACGGGTCGTGATGTCCTTGGGATCGTCGACGAACGCCTTCTCGATTTTCGCGAGGGCTTCGGCTTCGACGTCCGGCGGTTCCTTGAACGTGATCGTGCAGTGGAATTCGAGGCCGAGAAGTTCGACGGTGTCCTGATCGAGAATGTCGTTGATCTTGGCCGCGCGCTTGTGCTCGACGAACAGCTTCTGAATGAGCACGTTCGACTTGACGCCGAGCGCCTCCGCGAACGCCTTCACGGTGATCGGAAGTTCGATCTCGAGCTTCTTCGGAGTGACCGGGACGGCATCCTTCTGCGGGCCGCCGCGACCACCCGGGCCG
>CAIWVZ010000287.1 GCA_903916245.1 uncultured Planctomycetota bacterium
ACTTCAAAGACGCTCCACCCCCATTTCCGCATCGGCACAAGGGGAAACACGCCTTGAATGGACGCTTTCGACGGATCCACGCACAATGAACGCGATGGCCGGATCCACCACACGCCTCGCGCCCTCGCCGACGGGGGCGCTTCACCTCGGCAACGCGCGCACGTTCATCCTGACCGCATGGTGGGCGGCGAGCATCGGTGCCGACGTCGTGCTCCGGATCGAAGACCTCGACCATCCGCGCAAGAAACCCGGAGCCATCGAGAGTCTTCGTGAAGACTTGCGCTGGATGAGGGTCGATTGGATGCGCGAAACGCCGATTCAATCGAGTCGATCGCTATCCCACACGCGCGCGCTCCTTCATCTCCTCGAATCCGGATTCGTCTACGCCTGTCGCTGCTCGCGCCGCGACGTCGTCGACGCCCAAAGCGCTCCGCACGACACGCCGCTCGACCTCGTTTATCCCGGGACCTGCGCGGGTCTCGACATCGACCCGATCGCGGAAAGCGCACGCCTCGGAAAGCCGCTTGCCCTTCGCTTCCGCGTGCCGGACGTCGACGTCGCGATCGACGACCTCGTCCAAGGCCCACGGAACTTCCGACTTTCTTCCGAAAGCGGCGACTTCGTCGTCGCCCGCGTAACGCCCGACGGACGCTTCGAGCCCGGCTATCAGCTCGCCGTGGTCCTCGACGACGCGGAGGACGGCGTGACGCACGTCCTCCGCGGAGCCGACCTCCTCCTCTCCGCCGCACGCCAACGGGTCGTGCAGGCGGCCCTGGACCTTCCCCCCGTCGTCTACGGTCACTTCCCGCTCGTCGTCGGCGACGACGGGCGCCGCTTGGCGAAACGCCACGGCGACACCCGCATCGCCACGCTCCGTGAGCGTGGAATGACCGCCGAACGCCTGTGGAACTGGACCGCCGCCTCGATCCGCCTCCCTGCGGACACGATCGACGGACACCGTTCACGCCGCCTGAACTTCGAGACTTTCCCCCGCGTTCCGGTCGTCGCGACGACGCTCGACATCGAGCGCGAGCTCTTGGGCCCTTAGCGACTCGGCACGGGCGATCAGCACGTCACGGCGACGCCGCGCCTCGACGACATCCCGCGTCTTGAGCGACGTCCGACAGCGACGCTTGCGGTTGCCCATATGGAACGTGCAGTGGAACCACCACGTGCCGTTGTTGTTCCAGATGTGGTGGTCGGGATTACGGGCATCCACCCGAATCGATAGCTTCCGGTGCGACATGCGTAGCCCTCCTCGGGGCGACGCACCAGGAACCGCGGGACGACCCGCGGCCGGAGACTTGGTTCGCCGATCCGACGACGCGGATCGCGCGCATCGGAAGCGACGACACGTCGCTTCCAGGCCACCTTGGCTCTCCGGAGCCAGGTTGGCAGACCCCGCGGACGGGATCTTCCTGATGCACCCCAATTTTAGCGCACCGGACGGGCGGAGCAACCCGAATTCCGCACCTTCCGTGTCATAGTCAAAAGGGCGGAAAGCGCCGGGAAAAACGCCATCAGGAGGTGGCCGAAACGATGTGGAGGATCTTCTCCTCGTCGGACTCGAGTCGAACGGC
>CAIWVZ010000288.1 GCA_903916245.1 uncultured Planctomycetota bacterium
CGCTTCGCGGTGACTCCCGTCGGCGTCGCGGCGACCACCGTCCAATCGAGGGTCTTTCGGCGATCCTGCGGATTTTGAAGTTTGAGCTTCAAGTCGGGCGTCGACTTGCAGTAGGCGACGAAGCGATCGCGGACGCGCCGCACCGATTCCACGAGTCGCACGTCGGCGGCGAGATCTTCCGCGCCGATTCCCAGGCGAAGGTTCTTCGAAGCCCCTTGAAGGATCTCCAAAGCGCGATCGGGATCGAACGCCGCCGCGAGGCGCCCCGAGGTGCGGCGCGCGTCGAAGGCGACGACCACGTCGGCCTCCGTGTCGGCGGCACGCTTTTCCACCACGCGTCGGCGGATGGCCGCCGACTCTTCGAACATCGTCTTCACGAGGGGCTCGAGCCGACGGGCCGCGACGGGGGGGGCGCCGCCTCCGAAATGGGCGGCCAACTCTTCGAGCTGTGCGCTCGCTTTGTCGGTGGCACCCGCCGCTTCCGACGCCTTCGCTTTCGCGAGGGCGTCTTTCGCGGTGCCTTCCGCCACCTTCAGAATTTTCTCCACGGCGACGTCGACTTCCGTCGTCTCGCCGGCGTTCGAGGCGAGGGGCCTCACGGGAGTGAAGGCCGCCGTCGCTTCGCCGAAGCGCAACGCCGCGGCGAGTCCGTCGGCTTTTTCCGACGCTTTCACGAGCGCGTCGCGGAAGGCCGCCGCACGCGACTCGGCGGATCGATTCGTCGCTTGTTCACGTTCGCGGGCGGCGGCGATGAGTTCGGCCAACGCCCCGGCGCGATTCGCGGCCAAGTCCGCGGACGTGGTCCCGGGGAACTCGGTGGCGACGCGGTCGTAGAGACGTTTCACCGGTTCCCAGTCGGGCTTCTCCGATTTCGCGGCGTCGTTGTCGGCGGCCTGAGCCGCGACGAACGCCGCCTTCGCGGTGCTTTCGCGCGACTCCCGTTCGGCGGCCGCGCGTTCGCGCGCCGCTTTTTCCTCGGCGGTTTCCCCTTCGCGGATGACGATGGGAGCCACCGGGTCCGCGGGTTTGGGAGATTCGCGCGTCGCCATGATCCAACCGCCGCCCGCGAGCGCGGCGAGGGCGAGGAACAACGCGACCTTGAGTCCGGCGCCGGACTTCGGAGCGCTCCAACGTTCGAGTTCCCCGAGCAACGCTTCGGCGGACGCCGGGCGCGTCGACGGATCTTTGGCGAGGAGTTTTTCGATGAGTTCGGCGACCGGCGCCGGAACCTCGCGATTCAGATCGCGGACGGCGGGTGCGGGTTCTTCGATCTGACGACGGACGATTTCCTTCACGTCGGTCGCGTCGAATACCGTGCGTCCCGTCACGAGTCGGAACCACGTCGCACCGAGCGAGTAGAGATCGCTGCGCGAATCGACGTCCAACCCCTGCGCCTGTTCGGGGGAGATGTAGTGAGGCGTTCCGAGAATGCGATCTTCCGCGTCGCCGCGACCCGGATCGAGCGCGAGACCCAAGTCCGCGATCTTGACCACGCCTTCGGCGTTGATCATCAGGTTGTCGGGCTTGATGTCGCGGTGAACGATCGACTTCTTTTCGGCGTACACCAATCCACGCGCGGCGTCGGTGACGATCGCGAGGGCGAGATCGAGATCGAGCGGCCCCGGCTTGGCGTCGAGAAGCGCCTGCACGCTTCCCTTTTCGATGAACTCCATCGAGTAGAAGTGATGCGTGCCGTCGTGGCCGACGTCGTAGACCTGCACGATGTTCGGGTGGTTCAGTCGACCGGCGGCTTGGGCTTCGTCGGAGAACTTGCGCACGAAAGCCGGGTCGGCGGCGAGTTTCGGCGACAGGACTTTCAGGGCGACCGTGCGGTCGAGGCTTTGCTGGTTCGCTTTGTAGACGACGCCCATCCCGCCCTTGCCGAGGCGCTCGATGATTTTGTAGCCGCCGATCGTTGATCCGATCAGGGGGTCCGTGGAGGAGGGGCGCGTCATGGGAGGGACATTTCGTGGTCGAGCGGGGAGCCGAATCCTAGACGGTCGCGCGCGTGGAGAAAACTACCGCACATCGGCGAAAAGGGCGGTCCCGATCCGAACGTGCGTCGCACCTTCGGCGATCGCGACTTCGAAGTCGCCCGACATGCCCATCGAGAGCGACGGCAGTGGACGCTCCGTCGTGGCGAATCGGTCCCGTAGGCGACGCGTGTCCGCGAAGACCCGGTGAAGCGTCGCGTCGTCGGCATCGAGCGGTGCCATGGTCATGAGACCGTCGATGCGGAGATTCGAACAAGCGAGCAACGCGGGCCAGGCGGCGTCGAGGGCCTCCGGGGAGAAGCCCTGCTTCGACGCTTCTCCCGACACGTTGACCTGAACGAACGCGGTCACCGTCCGCCCGAGGGCCGCCGCGCGTTGCGAAACGCCGACGGCGAGATCGACCGTGTCGAGGGCGTGGAGGACACCGACGGCCGCCAACGTGTCGCGGACCTTTCGACGCTGATAGGTGCCGATGAGGTGCCACACGGCTCCCTCGAGGAGGGGATCCGCGGCGCGTTCGGCGAGTTGCTCGGGACGGTTCTCGCCGAGGTGGACGCACCCCGCCCGGAGGAGGGCCGCCGCGGCCGGGACCGACGCGGTCTTGGTCACCCCCACGAGGGTGACCGATCCCTCGGGTCGACCCGCACGGGTCTCGGCACGGCGAACCCTTGCGAGCACGCCGTCGAGGTTGCGTCGCACGAGGCCGGAAACGTCGGGGGAATTCATGGTTCCAAGATCCGCCGGGAGGGGAGCGGGGTCAAGCCCCAAGCCCATTGCTTGACGTACCGTTACGGAGGCCTATAGTGACGCCTTCTTACGTTCGTCCGCTGATGGATCGTTAGGAGGCCCTCCGAGGCCTCGGAGACGTTGGACATGCTCGAGCGGATCAGCCTGACCGCAATTCTTTGCCTGGGGCTCGCCCTTACGGGGTGCGCCTCGACCGACAGCTGCTGCGGTGACAGCTGCACGGATACCTGCTCTCCTTCCGCCGACACCGCGGCACCGAGCCGTCTCGACGGTCTCGAAGCCGAGATGGCGGGCGTCGCTCAAAAGCGCGCATGGTCCGGGCAGTACCTGAACGGCGGCACCTGCGTCAACGCGTGGGTGTGCGGCACCGATCTTTATCTCGAGTCGCAACGCGGTTCCGAGTACGAGATCGTCGCGGTCGACGCCAAGGACGGCACGTACAAGTGGGTGGCGTCGCTCGGCGCCAATCCGACCCGTGAAGCGCCCCGCGCGGGCGACCGTTTCGTGGTGTTCCTCACCGCGAACGACGGCGGAATGATCGTCCTCGATCGCAACACCGGCGCGCGCCCGTACTCGATGCGCGCGTCACTCGGCGTGGCGACCGCCGCGCCTGCGGTCTCGTCCGATACCACGGTGTACGTGACGGGGCTCGCCTCGAATCAAGTCGTCGCCGTGTCTCCGGCCGACGCCAACGTCGGTTGGCGCTTCCGCGCGGGCTCTCCGCTCGTCGCCGGCCCGGTCACGACGCCGCGCCTCCCGCGCCGTCTCGTGATCGCGGGCTGCGCCGACGGCACCGTGTTCGCCGTTCCGGCCGCCGGTTGGAACGAGTCGGGCCCCACGAACGCGTCGTGGAGCCGCAAGCTACTCGGAACCGTCAACGAAGATCCCTGCGTCGCCGAATACACCGATGGTGCCCGCAAGGGCGTCATGGTGATCGTGCCCGCGTCGGACAACGGCCTGCACGGCCTCGAAGCGACTTCCGGGACGGTGCGTTGGAGCGTGCGTCGCGAATCTCCGTTCGCCGGCGAACCCTTCGCCTGCAACGGTCGCGTGTTCGCGCGCTGCTCGGACCGCATGGTCGTCGCCGACATCGCGTCGGGCAAGGAACCGTGGTCGGCGTCGGATGCGAACGCCGCGCCGAAGGGTTTCGAGCTTGCGACGAAGGCCTTCGCGTCGGATGCGAACCGCGCCTACCTCGGCGCGGGCGACAATACCGTCATGCGCGTCGACGGTCGTTCGGGTGCCGTGATGGCGACGAAGACTTTGTCGAGCTTCTGCTGCGTCATCCCCGGAGGCGACTCGAATCTGCTCATCGGCGTGACCAAGGACGGTCACGTCGTCGCGATGCGCTGATTCAGCTCGTCGGACGACTCCGCGAACCCTCGGTGGCGACATACGCCTCCGGGGGTTCGGTCGTTTTCGGAGACATTCCCGCGAACCACACGACGCCGCGCGGCGTCGTCAAAATGGGTGTGCGGGCGCGGAGGAACGGGGGGATTCCGCGTCGACGCATGGCGTCGACGAGGCGCGTTCCGTCGACCATGCGGAGACCCGCCGTCGGAAGTGCGAACGTCGCATCGCCGACGTCGCCGTAGACCGGGGCTCCGCCGGGCCGTCGCGTCAGACGCAACGTCGTCCATCCGAAAACGACGCGAGCCGTCGCGTCATGGAGAGGGTCGAGCGTCGCGACGCGAAGCGCGCGGCACTCCCAGTAAAGGACGTTTCCGACGCGAGCGATCCGCTCGCCGCGAGGCACGCCTCTTGGGGCTTCGTTTTCCGCGATCACGCTTTCGATGCGATCCGAGCGTCCGTGGTCGAAGTCGGCACGCGCTTCAGTGGCGGCGTGTTCGAGTGCGAGGTAGCGCGCGGGGCGCGAAAGCCGGGCGAATGCGGGAACGTCGATCGCGATGAGGCCGTCGTCGACGACCGAGACCGGGCTTTTGGACGCGATTTCACGTGCGATGCCGTGGAAAAGCGCGTCGGCCGCTTCGGCGAACGCGGTGATCGCGTTCGAGAGTCGATCCGCGTCGAAGCGCGGAATCACGACGCATCGAAGCGCGTTGCGTGGGTGACGCAGGTCGTCGTTGGTCGGATCGTGGAGCGCCGCGTCGGGAGCGAATCGACGCAGCGCGTCGCGGGGCACGCCGAGAAACGGTCGCACGACCACGATCTCTCCGTCGAGGGGTCGCCACGGGCGAATGCCGCGGAAGGCTTCGGGGCGACTCAATCTCAGGAGGGCGACGAGACGTGTTTCGAGTTGGTCGTCGGCGTGGTGGGCGGTCACCACCCCCGACACGGCGTGGGAGCGCGCCATGGCCGTGAGAGCGGCGTAGCGGGCCGTGCGGGCTTCGGATTCGGAATGCCGACTCGGCGACGGAGCGAGACGGACCACGTCGACGCGGAGTCCCATGGCGACGGCGACGCGGCGAACCGTCTCGAGATCCAAGGCGGAGGCGGCCGCGCCACGCCAGCCGTGGTCGACGTGAAAGACGCGCAGCGCGCGGTCGCGACGCTCCGGAGAACGTGCCAAGACGGTGAGGGCGGCGAGGCTGTCGGGCCCCGCGGAGCAGGCGACCGCCAGTGCTCCCGTCGTCGTCCGCCAACAGGCGTTCGCGGCTTCGACGGGGTCTGCGACGGTCGGCTCCATGGTCGTGATCGTACTGCGGAAAGTTGCTAGGAAAGGGCTCAACGGAGTCGATGCCATGGAAAAAGCCACCGTTCGGGACGTCGATGTCGCGGGCAAAACGGTCCTCGTGCGGGCCGACCTCAACGTGCCGATGAAGAACGGCGTCGTGGGCGACGCGACGCGAATCACGGAGAGCTTGCCCACCGTGCGCTACCTCCTTTCGAAGGGGGAGTCCGTGGTGCTCATGTCCCACCTCGGGCGTCCCGACGGCGAACGGTTGCCCGGAGCGTCGCTCGCGCCGGTCGCGGAGCGGATGGCGAAGGAACTCGGTGTCCCGGTGACGCTGATCGATCCGATCGACGCCCCCGAGTCGGTCGCGCGCGTCCGCGCCCTTCCGCGTGGAAGCGTCGCCATGCTCGAAAACGTGCGCTTCTGGCCCGGCGAGACGAAGAACACTCCGGCGTTCGCGGAAGCGCTCTCCCGCTACGGCGATCTCTTCGTCAACGACGCGTTCGGCGCCTCTCACCGTGCCCACGCGTCCGTCAGCGGTGTCGCCGCCCATCTGCCCGCGTACGCCGGATTCCTCGTCGAAAAGGAACTCGCCGCGTTCGACAAGGTTCTCGCGTCGCCGGATCGTCCATTCGTCGCGATCGTGGGCGGATCGAAGGTCTCGGACAAGATCCTCGTCCTCGAAAGCCTCATCGCGAAGGTCGACGCGCTGATCGTCGGTGGCGGCATGGCCTACACGTTCCTCGCCGCGATCGGGACGCCGATCGGAAAGAGCAAAGTCGAACTCGACAAATTGGACTTGGCGCGGGCCCTGCTCGACAAGGCGAAGGCGCGCAACGTCGCCGTCCACTTGCCGGTCGATCACGTGTGTGCGGACGCGTTTTCCGAGACGGCAGCGACGCAGGTCGCGGCGACGGTCCCGGACGGTTGGATGGGGCTCGACATCGGCCCCGCCACGATCGCCCGCTTTACGGAAGTGATCGCGGGAGCACGCACGGTCCTCTGGAACGGACCGGTCGGCGTGTTCGAGATGAAGCCGTTTTCGGAGGGTACCCGGCGCGTGGCCGAGGCCTGCGCGGTCTCCTCGGGGACGACGATCATCGGGGGGGGCGATTCGGCCGCCGCCGTCAACCTGTTCGGCGTGGCGGCCAAAATGTCCCACGTTTCGACCGGAGGGGGGGCGAGTCTCGAACTTCTCGAAGGGAAGGTCCTCCCCGGGGTCGCCTGCCTCATGGCCCGTGGTTAGGATGACCCCGCGATGACGCCCTACGCCCCGACGATCGCTCCGTCGCTCCTCTCCGCCGACTTCGCCCGACTCGCTTCCGAAGTGGCGGCGGTCGAACAGGCCGGGGTGACCGTGCTGCACCTCGACGTGATGGACGGCCATTTCGTGCCCAACATCACCTTCGGACCGCCGCTCGTCGCCTCGTTGCGCCCTGTTTCGAAGATGGTGTTCGACACGCACCTCATGGTCACGGACCCGCTCAAATACGCCGAGCCCTTCGCGAAGGCCGGCTCCGATTGGATCTCTTTCCATCTCGAAGCCCCGTGCGACCCGTCGGCGGTCATCGATCGCATCGTCGCCTGCGGCGCGAAGCCCGGCATGGTGGTCAATCCGGACACGCCCGTTTCCGGATTGCGCCCGTACCTCTCGCGGCTGCATCACGTCCTCGTGATGTCGGTTTTCCCGGGATTCGGGGGGCAGAAGTTCATCGGAGGCGTCTGCGCGAAGTTCGCCGAGCTCCGGGACATGGGCTTCGAAGGACGTCTCGAGATCGACGGCGGCATCAACGTCGAGACCGCGGCGGAAGCCGCGCGTGCCGGCGCGGATCTCCTCGTCGCCGGGAATTCGGTGTATGGCGCGAAGGATCGGACGAAGGCGGTGCGCGATATTCTCGCTTCGGCCGCTTCCGCGGCCGTCGCTTCGGGAGGCTGATCATGCCGTGGAGATTCCGAACGAAGCGCGAGATGCCGGAAGGCGTCTGGATCAAGTGCAAGAGCTGCAACGCCACGTTGTTTCAAAAGGACTTCGAAGCGAATTTGGCGGTTTGCAGCCAGTGCGGATGGCACGGTCCCATCGGAGCGCGACGCCGTGTCGCGTTGTTGACGGACGACGGGTCGTTCGACGAGCGTTGGAGCGAACTTCATCCGAAGGACTGGCTCGGCTTCAACGACAAGGAACGCTATCCCGACAAACTCAAGAAGTCGGTGGCGCGCACCGGTTCGCTCGAAGCGGCCGTCGCGGGAACCGCGAAGCTCGACGGACACCCGATCACGCTTTGCGTCCTCGATTTCGCCTTCATGGGCGGGTCGATGGGATCCGTCGTCGGTGAGAAGGTGACGCGGACGATCGAAGCGGCGACCGAAGCCGGTGTGCCCGCCATCGTCGTCAGTCAGTCCGGCGGTGCCCGCATGCACGAGGGCGCGGTCTCGTTGATGCAGATGGCGAAGACGTCCGCCGCGATCGAGCGTCATGGTCGCAAGGGGCTTCTCTTCATCTCGATCCTGACCGATCCGACGACAGGCGGCGTGACGGCATCCTTCGCCGCTCTCGGCGACGTCATCATCGCGGAGCCGGGCGCTTTGATCGGATTCGCCGGTCCGCGCGTCATTCAGGAAACGATTCGCGCGACGTTGCCGGAAGGCTTCCAACGCTCCGAATTTCTCCTCGATCACGGTTTCATCGACCGCATCGTCGAGCGCAAGGACATGAAGTCGGAACTGGCCCGGATCATCGGGATCGCGTCTCCGTCGCGCAAGGAAGCCTGATATGTCGCGACGCGTCTTCGGTTTGTTCCTGCTCGGCCTCGGCGCGTGCGCGCTTCCGGACGATTTGGCGACGTCTTTGGGGCAGGGGCCTTCCGCCGAGTCGCGTGCCGCTCTGACGGCTCCGATGGCCGACGCGCCGCTTCCGGCTCCCACCGAGGCGGTGGGGCTCGACGTCCTTTTGCGCGGCATCGACGGTGGAAGCGTCGATCTCGACATCGTGCGTCGCCAAGTGCTCGCGGCGTCGGCCCGGGTGGATCAGGCCCGCGCGTCGCTCCTTCCGAATCTCGACGCCTCACTCGACGTGATCGCGGTCGCGAAGCGGACGGGACAGTCCTTCTTCAAGGGGGACCAATCTACGCTTCGTTGGTCCATCGGGCTTTCGTTCCCGCTCGATCTTTCGGGCGAACTCGCCGAACGGGTGCGCGCCGCCCAGGCGCGTTACCGCGCCGCCACCGCCGCCGAAGAAGCCACGCGTCGGGAACAACGCGCCGCGGTCGTGCTCGCGTATTTCAACGCCCTCGAAGCGGAAGCCTTGCTCATCGTCAATGCGTCGACCATCAAGTCGCTCGAGCGCGAACTCGTCGACGTGCGCGCGCGCCGCGAAGCCGGCACCGTGCGGGAAAGCGATGTTCTGACGGTGGACGTCGCCGTCAACGAGGCGCGGCAGCGCTCCTTCGAACTTGAAACCGTCCGGCAGGAAGCGGTCCGAGCCCTGAACCTCGCCGCGGGTTTCCCGATTGAACATCCCACCGTTCTCGCGGCGTGGAACGTGGCCGTCGCTGTCGCACCCGACCCCGTCGCCGAACTCGACCTCGCGCGGACGGCGAATCCCGAAGTCGACGTCTTGGTGGAAACGCTGTTCGCCTTGCGTTCCGATCGGAGCGCCGCCGCGCGCTCGGCCCTTCCGAGCGTGTCGGTCGGGCCGCGTGCGACGTTCGACTCGACGTCGCAACTCGACCCCAATTTGAACGGCAACGCGTTCCTTTCCGTGTCGTGGAATCCCGATCTGAACGGTCGCGTCGAAGCGGCCGTCAAGGAAATCGACGCGACCACCGGAGAAACGGAATCCCGGATTCGCGCCCTATTGCGATCATTGCAGGAGCGGATCCTCGCGGCGCATCGGCGTGCGGTGGAAGCGAAGGCCGCCGCCGAGGTGGCGGGACGTTCGTTGGGGTCGGCGCGCGAAAATCTTCGGGTGATCGAAGAACAATTGCGGGCGGGCACGGCGACCGGACGCGAGGTCCTCGAGGCGCAGGTGTCCGTGGCCCGAACGCAGGCGACGCTCGGTACGTCGGGCTACCGCATCGCGTTGGCGTATTTCCAGATGAAGTTCGCCGCCGGCGAAGATCCCTTGGCGACTCTCGAGCGTGTGACGACGCGATGAGCCGCGTCCGTCTCGTTACCCGGGACGGCATTCCTCGGATCGAGCGGGACGGTCGAAGCGAGCCCGCTTGGATGGCGACGGCCCCGGCCCCGGATCCGGAGTGGATGGAGCGAATGGCGCGGGCGGGTTTCCGCGCCTTTTCATTCTCCGCGACCGCGAACTTTCATCTCTACGGACTCGCCGCCCCCGTGTGGAAAGCACCCGGTGTCTACGACTGGTCGGAGTTCGACGCGCGGATGGAGACCATTCTCGCGTGCGTGCCGGATGCGGCCGTCATTCCGAGACTGCATCTCGCGTCGCCACCGTGGTGGGATCGAGATCATCCGGACGACCTCGTCGGATTCGGAGTTCCGTGGGATTCGGCGCCTCCCGGGCACGGAGCCTTGAGCGCGACGCAGGCGTCTTGGGCGTCGTCGGCGTGGAGGTCCGCCGTTCGCGAGAATCTCGAACGTTGGGTCGCGCACGTCGACAGCCGTTCGTGGGCCGATCGTGTGGTCGGTGTGCTGCTCTGCGGAGGCGACACCGAGGAATGGAATCACGTCGGGTCCACGCGGGGATTGTTTCCCGACGTCGGACGCAGCGCCACGGTCGGATTTCGCGCGTGGTTGCGGGATCGCTACGGAAACGACTCGGAACTGTCGCGCGCGTGGGGGCGCGCCGCAGCGTGCGCGTCGGCGGAGCCGCCGTCGGTCGAAAGGCGTCGCGGCCGACCCTCGGATCCGTGGATCGACGTTCGCGAGGATCGCGACGTCGTCGATTTTCATCGGTGGCTTTCGTCACTCCCGGCTTCGTTCGTCGGCGGCGCCGCCGCGGTCGTCCGATCTCGTTCGAACAACGGAATGAAGGTCGGGGCATGGTGCGGTTACCTCGCGGAAATGACGTTTCACCCCGATGCGCTGCGGTTCGGAGGGACGCTCGCGTTCGAGTCGTTGTTGACCCATCCTGATTTGGACTTCTTCGCCGCACCCTCGAGCTACGCGCTCCGCGATCTTCGACGCGGAGCCACGGTCGGCATGCTGCCGCGCGGGTCGTTGCGGGTGCACGGCAAGTCCGGATTTCACGAGAGCGACGTGCGGACCCACGTGCTGCGCGACGACGCCGGTTACGGAAGAACGGAGACCTTGGCCGAGTCGATCTCCGTCTTGGAGCGCGAAGCCGCGTTCGCATCGGGTACGGGGCTCGGCATGTGGTGGTTCGACATGACGGGGACGTTCCACGACGAGCCGGCGGTGCTCGATCGGTTGGGTGCTCTCGGTCGCCGAGCGGGCAACGACCGTCCCGTGGCGGCGCGCGGCGCCGTCGTCGTCGACGAATCGGTGTTGGAAGCGTGGAACGGCTACCCCGATCGACTGACGGACGCTCTTCCGCGATTGTTGATCGAACTCGGACGGACGGGAATCGACTTCGAGACGATCCGACTCGCGGACGTACCGCATGCGTCGCCGTACGACGTTCTCGTTTTTCCGGCGTTCGAGCGCGTCGAACCGGCCGCCCTCGAACGGATCGACGCCTGCCGCGGCCGCGCCCGTCTTACCGTGTTCACCGGACGCGTCGGTCTCGCTCCCACGGCCGACGGCGTCGCTCCCGGGCCCGCTCGCGTCACCGGGCTGCCGCTCGTGGTCACGCCCTCCGCCGTACCCGTCGATTCCGTCGACGCGGACGGACGTCGCCTCGGTCGCGGGTTTTGGTCGTCCCACGACGTGAGGCCCGCCTCCGACTCGGACGTGGGCGTTGCGGCCCGTCGCCTCGCGGACGACGTACCGAGCGCCTGTTTCAGGGAAGTGGACGGCGTCGTGGTCGCGTGGATCCTCGATCATTTCTTCGATGCAGCCGCGTGGCGACGCCTGTTCGACGTCGCGGGGATCGCCGCGACGTTGATCGGCGACGCCGCCGTCCGCCATCTCCACGACGGTCTCTGCGTGACGTCGGGGGGCGACGGGGTGACGCTGCGTTCGGACCGCGCCTACGTCGACGCCCATTCCGGAGAAGTGTTCACGTCGCGCGACGGATGGGTCGTGGTCCCGACCGCGCGCGGCGAAACACGCCGACTCCGTCGTCAGTAGACGCGGACCGAGATTCTGAGATCCGCCGCTTCGCGTATCAACGCGTCCGCCCGGTCTCCGGGAATGCGGGCGGCCCGATCCGACGGCCATTCGGACAACCACCCCGCGTCGTCGCCCGGGCGTCGGCACTTCACGGCGAGCGTCCATCCCGCGGGCGTTCGGCCGAGGCGCGCCAACGTATCGGATTCGGTCACGGGCTCGAGAAGTTCGGGCGTCGCCGGCGTGTCGGGGATCGGTGCCGTCCCTCGGCGCCCCTCCGCATGGAACGCCAGCGGTCGGAGCGGAGTCGTCGCCCGTTGAACGATGAGAGACGTCAGGGCTCCGGGGTCGTCGCCGTCGAGTCCGAACGGAATGCGATCGTCCGCCGCCGCGAAGGTCGAACGCAGCGTGGCGACGTCCTCCTTCTCGAGCCCGCGTGGGAACGTCACGGACCCCGCCCCTTCGTTGCGCGCTTGGATCAAGGCGGCTCGGACGACCAAAAGACGTCTTCCCGCCTCGGTCGCCGTCGCGTGGTCGGGATGTCGCCGCGCGGCTTCTCGAACGGTCGAGTAACCGCGCGTGACGCAACGCATGCCGAAGTCGCGAAGGAGAGTCGTTCCGTCGAGAAAACGTCCTTCGTGATCCGGGGCCTCGAGGACCCAACGCACGTGCACGTGGCGACGCAGAGGAAGCGTTTCGTTGAACGTCGCGCCCGCTCCGTGGGTCGCGGCGTCGACGGCGCGGAACGTGTCGATCCAACGTCGATCCGCCTCCGAGATCCGGACGAGCAGGCAGGTGCGACCCCGCGAGAGGAGGGCTTCACGGGCTCGGAGCGCGGCGCCGAAACCGCGCGCGCCGCCGGCCGATCCGACCGCGATGACGACCGGGGGAGACGGCGACACCACGGCGTCGAGATAGCGCACCAAGCCGTCGATCAGGAAGGCGTCGGGATCTCCGACGACATGGAAAACGGGGACGTCGGCACCCGCGGCGATGCCCGCATGGAGCAGACGTCGTCCGAGGGGGAGATCGACCGCGACGCGTTCGCGCGGGTGATACGGGCCTCCAGCGGGTACCGCTCGAACGCCCGCTTCGTGGAGGTCGGCGAGCAGGCGTTCGGCCGTTCGCACGGCGACCGCGGCGGCCGCGCCGTCGCGCATCGTCGCGGGATCCGCCGTTTCGAGCAGACAAAAGGTCATGGCGCTTCGCCCTCCGAAACGGTGGACAAAAGTCGAAGTTCCCGATAAGTCTGGCAGGATGCCGACAACTCGGCGTGGGTTCCCTCGCCGACGAGGCGACCGCCTTCGAGCACGAGAATGCGATCGAGCATCCGCACCGTTTCCAACCGATGTGCGATCAAGAAAACCGTGGGTTTCGGGGTGCGCCGCCCGAGGGAGCCCATGACCGCGGCTTCGGTCTCGGGATCGAGGGCGGAGGTCGCCTCGTCGAGGAGAACGATCGGCGGATCCTTGAGGAGTTCGCGCGCCCAGACGACGCGCTGGCGTTCCCCTCCCGAGAGCCGTGCGCCGCGCTGGCCGAGAGGGGTGTCGATCCCGTTGGGAAGGCGGGCGACGACGTCGGTCAAGTGCGCGTCGCGGATCGCCGCGTCGAGGTGGTCCCGCGCACATCCGGGTGCGGCCAGCGCGATGTTCTCCCGCAGAGAACGGTCGAGGATCGGCATGTCCTGCGGCACGACGGCCATGTGTGCGCGGACGTCGTGGGGATCGATCTCCGAAAGAGGGGTGTCGGCGACGAAGATCGTTCCCGTCGACGGCTCGCGGGCCCGCCACAAGAGCGAAAGCAACGTCGACTTGCCCGCCCCGCTGCGACCGACGATCGCGACCGTTTCTCCCGGATGAACCGTGAAGGAGACGTCCTTCAGGGCGTCGTGGGTTCCGAAGGCGACCCCGACGGCGTCGAAGCGGATGGGAACCCGCCAATCGGCGAGGCGTCGGGTGCCCGAGGGGGCGGGCGCTTTGATCGGCCCTTCGAGCGTTTCGGCGATGCGGTTGATCGCCGCGAGTGCATCTCCGAGACCCGCGTGCATGGATACGCATCGGGCGGCGCCGTCGACGGTTTGGCCCAACAGAATGAAGGCGGCGATCAAGACGCCCGGTCCCGTCTTATCGGAGGCGATTTCGATGGCGCCCGCATTGAGCAGCACGAGCGGGAGCAGGCCCGTCATCACCACCAGCGGGTTGCCGAGCGAAAGTCCGAGAAGATCTCGGTGAAGAGACTTTCGGGCCGTGTCCGCCGCCGCTCGCACGATCCTCGTGGTGTCGACGATCTCGGCATTCGCACTTCGCAGGGCGGATTCTCCGCGGATCGACTCCGCGATCTCACGGCGTGACGCTTCGTCGGATTCGCGCACGCGGACGCCGGCTGCGTGGAGTGGGCGGTAGGTGGCCCATCCGTAGGCGGCGATGACGACGATGCCTATGACGGACAATCCGGCGAAGGTCGGAGCGATCACGACGAGGATGGAGGCGGCGACGACCGCTTGCGTGGCGGCCCCGATGAAGTCCCACCATCGGTCGGGGAGGGCCCCGGATGCGAGAAGGAGATCGTCCGTGACCCGTGCTTCGGCGCCGGATGCGGAACCGACGGCGGCGTCGAGCGACGTGGCCCGGAGCGCGCGCAGAAGCGCCGCTCGCAGCCGATGCAGGACGCGGACTCGGAGACGAGCGACCGCCGCTCCCCGCCACCACGAGGCGGCGGCACCGGCCACCACGCAGACGACGAGCCACCACCATCGGTCCGAAGCGAAATCGGTCGAGGCCGATTTCGAGAACAGGTCGTTGACGAGGATCGGAAGGATCCAAGCGGGCGGAAGCGACGCGAACGTCGCCCATGCGACGGCGCGTGCATGCCTGCGGTGCGGCTCCACGAACGGACGCAGTCGGGCGATCGTCGCCCATGTTTCCGTGTTGAACCTGCCGAATCCCGACATGTCGCGATCGTAGCGTGCGTCGCCCGGGCTTGCGTGCCCGAGATTCCGATGGCATCACACCCTATGGCGAAATTGCTCGAACATCTGGCGCGGATGCATCCCGGTGCGTCGAATCGCACCCTCCGACAGATGGTGGAGCATCGCCGGGTCTTCGTCGACGGGGTTGCAGCCACCCGTTCGGATCTCGAAATCGGTCCCGACGCCAAGGTCACGATCGGTAGAAAGTCGCTGCCATCGGACGACGACGGCGTCACGGTTCTTTTCGAGGACGACCACATCGTCGTCATCGACAAGCCTCCGGGGCTCTTGACCGTCGCACCCCGCGACGACGGCAGAACGTCGGCATGGGCCGCCGTGCGACGCCGGATGGTGCCGAAGGGAGCGGACGCCCATCTGGTGCACCGCCTCGATGAAGCGGCGTCGGGGGTCCTCGTCTTCGCCAAAACGAAGGAGGCCCACGACGGACTGAAGGGACTCTTCGCCGCCCACGACATCGAACGTCTCTACATCGCCGTCGTGGACGGCGACGTGGCCGAGCCCGAAGGTCGCTTCGATGCGCCGCTCGTGGAGTCGTTGTTCCCGCCCTACAAAGTGGCCGTCCTCCGGCCGGGGGCGCCGCGCGAGATCGCCGAGCGCGCCGAGTCCGCGACGACGCTTTGGAAGCGCCTCGCGATCGGCAGGCGCCGGAGCGCGGTACTCGTGCGCCTCGAGACGGGTCGCAAACATCAGATTCGCGTCCACTTTGCGGACCATGGTCATCCGATCACGGGGGACGAACGCTACGGCGGCTCGACGAACTCGCGTTTGCTCCTTCATGCGGCCGTTCTCGGCTTCAAACACCCGATCACCGGCAAGGACGTACGCGTGACGTCTCGTCCCGATGTGAACTTTCGGCGCGCCTTTTCGGAACTTCCCGATCCCGTTCCGACGACCTGGTAGCCCCCGCGGGGCTAGATTCTGTCGATAAGTTCCCGGACTGCACATGGGTTCCGTCGATATCGACACGCCGCTCATCGTTCCCACGTCACCGTCCCTCGGGGCGTTGGCGACCGCCTTGCTTCCGCGGTCCGAGCGAGGTGGACGAAAGGTCGCATGGGTGCAGGAGGGCGGTGGTATGCGCGGGTCGTTCGGATCCGGCGTGCAAGCCGCTTTCGAGGATGCGGGCATCCCGACCGACGCGTTCGACGGACTTTGGGGTTCGAGCGCCGCGGCATTCAATTTCATGTATTGGGTGTCCGGTCTCGCGAATCTCGGAACGCGCGTCTACGCGGAAGAACTCCCCGACCCTCGTGAGCCCGCGTTCTTCAAATTCCGTGGATCGTGGGACCTCTTTCGCCGCTTGATGCGCGGTCAGCCCGTGATGAATCTTCTCGCGGTCGCCGATGCGATGGAACATCGCAAGCCGATTCGGAAGGACCGTGTTCGAAACCACCCGTATCCGATCTGGTTCCCGATCACCGAAGCGCGTTCGCTCGAAACGCGCATTTTCGATGCGCGGACGCTTTCGCCCGAGATGCTTCTGCCGACCCTTTGTGCCGCATCATCGGTTCCCGTTCTCGCAGACGCGTTCGAGCTGAATCGTTCGAAGTGGTTGGACGGCGCCTGCGGGGCTCCTTTGATGGTCGCTCAAGCGATGGAGGCCGGATTCACCGATCTCGTCGTGACGTTGACATTGCCGCCGGATGAAGCGCCCGCTTGGTACGAAACCAAGGTCTTGATGTTCCTCGCCGAGCGGCGCGGGATCTCTCCGAAAGTCGGCGCCGTCGTCCAGTCGGGGCGAGCCGCGCGCGTGCGTGCGATGGCCGTTCTCAAGGACCCGCCTCCCGGTGTGCGGATCACCGTCATCGCGCCTCCGTCGGGGCCGGTCGGTTCCCTTGAAACGAATCGGGCGCGAATCGAACGTTCGATCGCCATGGGGCGCGAGGCGGGAATGCGGGCCGTCGTGGCCGCCCGACAGCAGATCGGCGGATTGGTATGACCGCGTCCGGTTACGCGATCCGCGCCTATCGTCCCGGGGATGAGGGCGTGATCGTCGACATGTTCAATCGGGTGTTCGGCACCGCCGACCCCGAATTCCGACCGCGGGACGTCGCCTACTTCGACTGGAAGTATCTGAAGAACCCCGCGGGGTTCCACAGTTTGGTCGCGGAGGATCCGGACGGTCGCGTCGTGGCGCACTACGGCGGCGTACCGATCGCGATGCGGGTCGACGGAGCTTCGACGGCGTTCGGACAGAATTGCGACGCCTACAGCGATCCCGCGATTCGGCGCGGATTGCGGAATCCGGGCACGTTCGTCCGTCTCGCGCAGGCGTACGCGTCGACGTATGCGGTTCCCGGTGTCGACGCCGTCATGTACGGATTACCCGTACCCGAGCATTACCGGATCGGCGTGAAGTATCTCGATTATTGGATGCTGCGCACGCAGTTTCAGTTGACGCTTCGCGACGGATCGCGGCTGCCACCTTGGGACTGGAATACCCACGCGATCGAGGTGACGGAGTTCCCCGAGGATGTGGAGACGTTGACTCGACATCTCGAGTCGACGACTCATCGTTGTGTCGCGCGACGGGATGCCGCGTTCCTCAACTGGCGCTTCGCACGGCATCCGTGGGGGTGCTACCGCATGGCCGTGGCGCGACCCGGGAACGGGGGTGACGTTCTCGGAATCGCGGTGTACACCAAGGCGCGCTTCGGTCAGGCGACGCGCGCGCTCCTCGTCGATTGGTACGTCGATCCCGAAAGCCCGGGCGCGGCCGCGAGTTTGATGCGATGGGTCGTGGAACGCGGCACCCAGGACGGGCTGAACGACCTCGTCACGATCGTGCCGCCGACGTCGGTGTGGTGGAGCGCGTTTCTCGGCATGGGATTCGAAGCCGAACCGACGCCTTACGTCATGACGGCGCGTCCGTACGACGCGCGCCTCCCGTCGCAGTGGTTGCGCGATCATTGGTACTACACGCTCGCGGATTTCGATCTCGTCTGAATCATGGGATTGACGTTCACACGCACCGTTCTCGACGACGTCGCGGATCTCGCCGCGGCCTCGGCCGCCGTTTCGGGGCGTGACCGCCCGTTTACGGAGTCGCGGCTTCGTCATCTCGTCGCATCGAACCCCTTCGGGTTCTCGGGAATCGTGGTGCGTCACCGCGGTTCCGTCGTTGCGCATATGGGCGCCACCCATTTGCCCGTGTGCGTGTTCGGAAACGACATGCGCGTCGGTCGGTTGACTTCCTGCTTCGTGCATCCCGACTTTCGTGCCGGCGGTTGGCATGGACTTCCTCACGAACTCGACGCGGCGTTCGCCGAAGCGTTCGAGAACGACGACGGATTCCGCACGACGCTCGCGACCTTCGCCGAATCGGATTTTTGGCAGTTTCGTCGATTGGCGGATCACGAAGCCGTGCGGACTCACGTCGAACTCGTGCGCGACGTCGGCCCCGCATCGGACATGCCGACGGGGGAGGGAGACGTCCTCGACGTCGACGCCGATTTCCTCGATCGTTGGACGTCGCCTTTCCGACCTTCGGAGACGTGCACTCTCCGAGACGGTGCGCTCTATCGTTTCCGCCTGAGCGGTCCGTGGGCGGGCGATCGTGGCGTCGCCGTTCTCCGCGACGGCGTACTCCATGCGGTCGCGATCGTGCGCGACCACGGCGACGTTCGGACGGTCCTCGATTTCGCCGTCGATGCGGATGAAGGTTGCATGCGACGATTGATCGCGTCGATCGTGGGGGACGGCACCCTGAAGGTCGAGATCCCCGCGTTCGGTCGGTCGTCGGGGTTATTGGCGCTTCAGCGCGTCGGTTTCCGTGTGCGTGTGGGTCGCGAGATCATGGTTTCGGCGCGTTCGTCGCGTCCGCGAGTGAACGGGGCGGCTTTGGCGGAACATTGGCATCTCTGCGGCGCCGACACGGGGCGCCTCCCGCTTTCCGCGATCTTGCCCGCGGAGAACCCTTGTACCGCGGCGCCGGCGGGCACCCGCGCCGGTTCCGACAAGCACCTCTGAACAAAGTCTCGGCCGAAGTGCGTATTCACGGCTTTGCACGATGGCCCATTCGAGTCGCAAGGTCCTCGTGCCGATGAGGTTGGCATGACGCGCGCACGAGCCGGGAATATTGGGAGCACCGCGAACCGCGGGGTAGACTCCCCGGGATTCGGGACCCTCGACGTCCCTTCGGCGCAGAGCGACATGAACAAAGCCGCATCACCGTCCGGCCTCGCGGCCGTGGTCGGGCGTTCCCTCTTTCCCCTGACCGCTCTCGTCCTCCTCGCGGGGACGTTCGTGTGGGGGCCGTGGGTCACGCTCGGTGCGACCTACGTCTGGTGGCGGCTCGTCGGGAGAATCGGATGAACATGGGCACCCCCGCGGGCCGTGGTTCCGGAAAGGGGCTGTTCGCCCATTCGGAGGACGTGCATTGCGTGTTGTTCCAAGTCTTCCTCGTCGCCGGTTTCGCGCTCGCGTTCACCATGTGGAACGTGTGGGATTCGGTACCGGCGCTCGCGGAGTACGGGCATGCCGGTCGCAACGCGTTCGCGGTGGCGGCGGCGATGCTGCTCGGTTGGTCGAGTGGAATCAACGTCGGCGTCAACTTCCACAACCACTCCCATCGCAAGGTTTTCAACGCGGCGTGGATGAACCGTTGGTTCGGACGCTTCTGGACCGTGTCGGGGGGATGGCCCGCCTACTACTGGGAACACTCGCACGTCACCGTCCACCACGCACACCTTCTCGAATCGGTCGATTGGACCCTTCCGAAGCGCAAGGCGAACGGCGAGTGGGAGAGCATCTACGTCTACGCCTTGGCGCATTGGCCGTTCCGCTACGTCGCCCATTTGTGGGACGACGCCGTTTCGGGTCGTTACGGTGCCAAGTTCGGCAGAAAAATGGCCGTCGAGTTCGCGTGGTTCGTGGCCATCTGGATGATCCCGCCTTTCGTCCTCGGATTCGATCCGCTCGCCGTCGCGCTTCTTTGGTTGCTTCCGCAGTGGCTCGCGAACGTCGCGGTGATGGCACCCGGCATGTATGCGCAGCACGCGGGGTGCTCCGTCAAGACCGCGGACGAACCGTTCGGCCATTCGAATACGTTCGTCAATCGCTTCTTCAACTTGACGATGTTCAACATCGGGTATCACATCGAACACCATGATCATCCGTCCGTCCACTGGAGCGAGCTTCCCCGTTTCCACGAAACGATGAAGGCCCGCTACATCGACGCGGGTGCCCGCGTGCTTCCGATCGGGTACTACCGCGGCGGCCAGCTTTTGTGCCGCGGAGAATGGGTGTCGTCTCAGCGCGACCTCTTCTTCGTGCAGCACGCGGATTACATCCGTCCGTCGGACGTCGTGGAAGCGCCTTCGGCTCCGGCGCGGTCCGCGGTCGACGTCCCCGTACGCGCGTCGTAGAGTCGGGCCCCATGTCCGCCTCCGATTCCCGTCCCGATACGGGTGTGCCCGACGCCGATCTCGCGCGCAAGATGTTCATCGCCCTCGACGGGCTTTGGTTCATGAACGTGCTCGAGGCGCTCGGCCCCGAGAAGACGCTCGAAATCGATATTCGAGTCTTCATCGGCCTCTTCAAGGTCGCGACGCGTACGGTCAAGGGCCGCGGACTTCACGATTCCGGAAGCGTCGCCGAAAAGCGTGCGGTCATGGAATCGATCGGTGACGTCTTCGGTCACCGCTACGTCGTCGAAGATCTCGGCGACCGTGTGCGCATGCGCATCACGCGCTGCACCATTTTGGAAAATCTGCGTCGCGCCGGACGCACCGACGTGCACGACTGCCGGATTTTGTGCCGCGCATTGGCGCGCCCCTGGTTCGCCGAACTCGAACCGCGCACCGGAGGCGACGGCGAGGTGGATCTCACGCTACCCGTCGGCGGGGATCGGTGCGATTGGGTCGTTTCCATGCCCGTGTGACGAGGGAGCGGCGAGAGACGCCAGTTCCGCGACGGCGGCGTCGACTCCGGTTCGCGACGTGTCGATCGTGTGGTGCGCCTGTGCGTAGAGAGGCATACGCGTCCGCCAAAGAACGCGCAGTTCTCCCATGGCGTCGGGACGCGCTTCGACGGGCCGACGGTCTCCTTGTTCCGCGACCACGCGCGCCCAGTGATCTTCCGGCGTCGCGCGCAGCCAGATCGTCTTGAAGCGGTTGCGCAACAACGCGGCCGATTCCTGGTGCGTGACGATGCCTCCGCCGGTGGCGACGATGCACGCTTCCGGTCGCCGGAGGATGTCGAGGAGGGCGGCGTGTTCGAGACGGCGGTAGTAGGGCTCCCCGTGCGTCGCGAAGATTTCCGGAAGCGACATACCCGCCTTCGCCTCGACGAGCGCGTCGAGTTCCACGAAGGCGATGCCGAGGCGTTCCGCGCTCCGACGCCCGACGGTCGATTTACCCGCTCCACGCAGCCCCACGAGCGCGACCGGAAGGGGGCGATCCACGACGGGGAGGGCCTCCGACAGGAGAGCGGTGGGGGTGGTGCCCAGCGCCCCCGCAAGCGCGCACAGGTTCGTCAACGACGGATTCCCGCTCCCCGCCTCCACGAGCGAGAGAAAGCGCTGGGAAAGCCCCGAGGCGGTCGCGAGGTCCTTCAGCGTGAATCCGCGATCATGCCGCGCCCGGCGGACGACACCACCGAACGCTTTGAGGAGGGGGGAGCGAGTCTCGCTTGGCATGCTTGCATGATATTGCATTAATTTGGACGTGTCAATGCAGCAAAGTGCTTGATTCCGCTGGGGGCGGGGCTACGATTGCGGCATGGCTGACCACGATCAAGGCTCCGACATGCGCGTCTCCTTCGAGGCCGACCCGTCGGGCTACCACCACTGGAACCTCGCCTTCGACGGACCCGTCGCGACGTTGACCATGAAGGTCGACGAACAGCACCCGATGAAGCCGGGCTACGCCCTCAAACTCAACTCCTACGACTTTTCCGTCGACGTCGAACTGGCGGATGCGATCTCGCGGGTCCGCTTCGGCCACCCGGAGGTTCGGTGCCTCGTCGTGACGAGCGCGTTCGACCGCATCTTCTGCGCGGGCGCGAACATCTACATGCTCGGCGGCTCGTCGCATCCCTTCAAAGTCAACTTCTGCAAGTACACGAACGAGACCCGCATCTCGCTCGAGGACCTCGCCCACGGTTCGGGCGTCCACACCATCGCGGCCCTGAACGGCACCGCGTCGGGCGGCGGTTACGAACTCGCGATCGCGTGCGAGGAAATCCTCCTCGTCGACGACGGCAACTCGGCGGTCTCGCTGCCCGAAGTCCCGCTTCTCGGCGTGCTGCCCGGCACGGGTGGTCTGACGCGCCTCGTCGACAAGCGCAAGGTGCGTCGCGATTTCGCCGACGTCTTCTCGACGATCGCCGAGGGCGTGAAGGGCAAGCGCGCGAAGCAGATGCGCCTCGTCGACGACGTCATTCCGAAGGGATCGTTCGCGAAGGAAGTCGCGGCTCGTGCCAAGGCGCGCGCCGAGGCGTCGCCCGCTCCGTCGGGAGCCGTCGGTCTCGAACTCGTTCCGCTGTCTCCGGAAGTCTCCGGCGACGTCTTCGCGTGGCGTCACGTGACGTTGACTCTCGAGCGGGAAGATCGCGCCGCGACGCTCGAGCTCCGCGGCCCGTCGAAGGACGAGCCCGTCTCCGCCGCCGACATGCGCGCCCGCGGCAACGATCTTTGGGCGCTGCGGGCGTGGCGCGAGCTCGACCGTGCGCTTCTCGAATTGCGCATGAACGAACCCACGATCGGGATCGTGCGCGTCAAGACCGTCGGCGACGCCGATGCGCTCATCCGCGTCGACGAAGCGCTCGCGAGCGCCAAGGCGTCGGGAGACTGGTTCGCGCGCGAAGTCGTCTTGCACATGGCGCGCGTGCTCCGTCGATTCGACGCGACCGCGAAGTCCTTCTTCGTGCTCGCCGAAGCCGGTTCCGCGTTCGCGGGCAGCTTCCTCGAACTTTCGCTCGCGTCCGATCGCACGTACGCGCTCGAAGACTCCAAGGTTCGTTTCGGCGTGTCGTCGCTGAACGGCGGCGCGTTGCCGATGTCGCACGGCCTGTCGCGTCTCGCGGTGCGCTTCTACGGCGAACCCGGTGCCGCTGCACGCGTGCTCGCCGAATGCGGCAAGTCGTTCGACGCCGTACGCGCCGACGCACTCGGGCTCGTCACCTTCCTACTCGACGACATCGACTTCGAAGACGAAGTTCGCGTGGCCGTCGAGGAGCGCGCGTCGCTTTCGCCGGACGCGCTCACCGGCATGGAAGCCTCCCTGCGCTTCGCCGGTCCGGAAAACTGCGATTCGAAAATCTTCGGCCGCCTGACGGCGTGGCAGAACTGGATCTTCCAACGGCCGAACGCCGTCGGGGAGAAAGGCGCCCTCACCTGCTACGGGAAACCGCAACGGCCTCAGTTCGACTACAGGAGAACGTGATGTCCCTCTACGACAAGATTCCGAACAACGTGGATCTCTCGCGCGACGAACGCCTCAAGCGGGCGCTCGAGAAGTGGCAACCGTCCTTCGTCAACTGGTGGATGGACATGGGGCCGGAGGGCTACCAGAACGACGACATCTACCTCCGCACGGCGATCTCGGTCGACGCCGAAGGCTGGGCCACGTACGACCACGTGAAGATGCCCGACTATCGTTGGGGAATCTTCCTCGCGGAAGAGAGGGGCGACCGTTCGATCGGTTTCGGTGACGACGCGTCCCGTCCTTCGTTCAACGAAGTTCCCGGTGAGTATCGCAACGTGCTTCGTCGCCTCATCGTCACCCAAGGCGATACGGAACCCGCTTCGGTCGAGCAGCAGCGCCGCCTCGGGCACACGTGCCCGTCGCTCTACGACCTCCGCAACCTGTTCCAGGTGAACGTCGAGGAAGGTCGCCACCTTTGGGCGATGGTCTACCTCCTCCACGCGTACTTCGGACGCGACGGACGCGAAGAGGCGGATGAAATGCTCGCCCGACGCTCGGGTTCGGCGGACAAGCCCCGCATCCTTCAGGCGTTCAACCAGCCGATCGACGACTGGATGTCGTTCTTCTGCTTCACCCACTTCGTCGATCGCGACGGCAAGTACCAACTTGCGGCGCTCGCCGAATCGGGATTCGCCCCGATGCGCAGGACCTGCCGCTTCATGTTGACGGAAGAGGCGCATCACCTCTTCGTCGGCGAGACCGGTATCGGTCGCGTCGCGCGCCGGACGGCGCAACTCATGAAGCAGGACCCGAACGGAGACGCGCGCGCTCAAGGCGGCATCCCGCTCGATATCGTCCAGCGCTACTTCAACTTCTGGTTCTCCTACGGGCTCGACCTCTTCGGCAGCGAAATCTCGTCGAATGCTTCCGACGCGTTCGGTGCCGGCTTGAAGGGGCGCTTCCGCGAGATGGACAAGTACACGGATCACGCCATCACCAACGACATGATGGAGCTCGACGTCATTCGCGACGGTCGCGTCGTGAAGGAAGCCGTGCCCATGCGCAACGCGTTGAACGAAGTGTTGCGCGACGAGTACGCCCGCGACTGCGAACGCGCCCTGAACGGCTGGAATCGCATCCTCGCCGAGGAGGGTTGCTCGCAACGTCTGCGCCTTCCCGATCGCAAGTTCCATCGTCACATCGGTTCCTACGCGGGGCAGTGGTTCGACACCGAGGGGCGTCACATCCTCGACGAGCGCGAGTGGGAGGCCGTCAAGAAGGCCGCGTTGCCCTCGGAGGAGGACTATGCCTACGTGCGCAGCCTGATGGTGCCCGTGACCCAGCCCGGCGCTTTCGCCAACTGGATTTCGCCGCCGCAGAAGGGCATCAACGGTCAGTCGATCGACTTCCCGTACGTGAAGTTCGTTCGTTCCTGAGATCGACTCGGGCGGAGGCGGGATCCATGATCCCGCCTCCGTCGTCGTTTCATGGCGATGTTGCTCGGAACGTGCGGTTGGTCGTACCCCGACTGGGTCGGCGTCGTCTACGCCGACGGAACTCCGCCGCGTGATTGGTTGCCCCAGTACGCCGGGGTCTTCGACCTCGTCGAAGCGGACACGACCTTTTATCGCATTCCGTCCCCCGATCTCGTGAAACGCTGGAGGGACGTCACTCCCGCGCACTTCCTCTTCACGCTCAAGATCCCGCGGGAGATCACGCACGATCGGAAACTTGTGGGCGTCGATGCGCCCCTGCACGAATTTTTGGACGTGACGGCCGCCTTGGGATCCAAGCGTGCGGCCGTCGTTTTTCAGTTCCCCCGGTTTCGGCGATCTGAGTTCGCCGAGGTCGGTACGTTCCTCGATCGTTTGGACTTGGTCCTCCGTTCGGTGCCGCGGGATGTTCGTGCGGCCGTGGAGATCCGCAATCGCGAGTGGTTCGGTCTTCCGTTTCTCGAGCTCCTCGCCGAACACGCCGCGGCTCCCGTGTTGACCGCGCAACCATGGATGCCGGGTGCCGATGCGCTGGTCGACCTGATAGGTCCGCTCCACGCCGATTTCGCCTACATACGGTTGTTGGGCGATCGGGAGGGGATGGAACGCGTGACCACGCGATGGGATCGCACGGTGGTCGACCGTCGGGACGACGTCGCCCAGTGGCGTCGGGTGATCGGACGCATCGCGGAAGCCGCTCCCGATGCGCCCGTCATGGTGTTGGCGAACAATCACTACGGGGGACACGCCCCCGACACCCTGAGGTTGGTGGCGGGCCTCGAACCCGAGCGTTCGGCGTCGCCGTAACCTTCTGCGGGAGGTAACATTGCGTCGGCTACGCTCGGCGTCCCTCGGATGCCGAAACCAATCGAAGCATGTCCGCACAGAAGAACACGGTCGTCGTCGGCGCGTCCTCCGGAATCGGTGCCGCGGTCGCTCGCGCGTTCGCGCGCCGGGGGGATCCCGTGGTCTTGGTGGCTCGTCGGCGGGATCTTCTCGAGCAAGTGGCTGCGTCCATCCGAGTGGAAACTCCTCGGGCTCGTGTCCACGTCGTGGTTCACGACGTGGCCGAAATCGCCGGGGCTTCCGCCGCTTGGGAGGCGTGTGCCGCGGCCCTCGGCGGACGTCCGGAACGAGTGATCTTCGCGGCGGGCATCATGCCGAAGGTGCGTCTCGACGAATTCGACACCGAAAAGGATGCCTCGATGATGTCGGTGAACGTCGTCGGTGCGATGGCGTGGCTGAATCTCGCCGCCACCGAGTTTATCGAACGCAAGTCCGGTCAGATCGTCGGAATTTCTTCCGTCGCGGGGGAGCGTGGTCGCGTGGGAGCCCCCGCGTACAACGCGTCGAAGGCGGCCCTCACGTCGTATCTCGAGTCTCTCCGCAATCGGCTCGACCGTCACGGTGTCTCCGTCGTCACCGTGAAGCCGGGCTTCATCGGGACCGACATGTTGAAGGGCGTCGAGAAGACGTTCGGCGTCATGCACGTCGACGCGTGTGCGGCGGTGATCGTCGCGGCCTGCGACGCGCGTCGTCAGAGTTTCTTCGTTCCGTGGTGGTGGGGGCTCGTGGCGTTCGCGATCCGTTGCATTCCGTCGTTCCTCTTCAGGCGCCTGCGTGTCTGACGACAGCCGCGACCAACTTCTTTTCGGTTGGGGAGGCGCCGTGGCGTCGTCGGCGACGGTCCATCGACCGGCCGACGTGGAGGCCCTTCGTTCGATCGTCGCTTCGCTGGATCCGTCGGCGACCGTCGCCCTGCGCGGCACGGGGTGCTCCTACGGCGACGCGTCGCTGAACGGCGGCGGTGTCGTTCTCGACCTTACCCGTTTGAATCGGGTGCGCGCCTTCGATCCGAAAACCGGCATCGTGCACGTCGAAGCGGGGGTGACGGTGCGCGACCTTTGGCGCCTTTCGGTGCCGCACGGTTGGTGGCCGCCCGTGGTGAGCGGAACGGCGGCCCCGACGATCGGCGGAATTCTCGGCGCGAACATCCACGGCAAGAACGCGTTCCATGCCGGGACCATTTCAAACCACGTCCTACGCTTCGGCGCGCTGCTCGCCGACGGCTCGAGGATCGAGGTGGATCGCGAGCGGGACCCGGAACTCTTCGGAGCGTTTCTCGGCTCGTTCGGACTCCTTGGAATCATCACGGACGCCGTCATCCGCCTGAAGCCCGTGCCCGGTGGGAGGATGCGGGTTTCCGTTCTCGCTCCGCGATCGCTCGGAGCGATGATCGCGGATTTCGAGAGAGAAAAGGACGGGGCCGATTATCTCGTGGGCTGGATCGACGGTTTCGCCGGCGGATCGGAGCTCGGGCGAGGCGTCATCCACAAGGCGGTTTACGCCGGACCGGACGACGACCCCGAAGCGACGGCCAGTTTGGCGCTCGAGCGTCAAGATCTTCCCTCGACCCTGTTCGGCGTCGTTCCGAAGTCGATCATGTGGGCGTTCCTTCGACCGTTCCTCAACGACGTCGGCATGTCCATGATCAATCGGGCGAAAGACATCGCGGCGCGACGTGAAGCCGCCGTCGGGAAGACGTACCTGCAGAGCCACGCCGCCTTCGCGTTCCTTCTCGACTACGTGCCCGGGTGGAAGCGCGCCTACGGAGCGGCCGGGCTCATTCAATATCAATCGTTCGTACCCGCCGCCGCGGCCGAACGGGTTCATTCCCGGATGATCGCCGAAGCCAAGGCGCGCGGACTGACTCCGTACCTTCTGGTCTACAAGCGTCATCTACCGGAGCGCGGGTTGATGACCCATGCGGTCGACGGGTTCTCGATGGCGATGGACTTCCGCGTCACCGAGTCGCGTCGCGGTCCGCTTTGGGACCTCTGTCGCGAGTACGACGGTTGGGTGGCGGAGGCGGGTGGGCGGATCTACTTCGCGAAGGACGCCACCTCGACCCCGGAGAACGTGCGACGCATGTTCGGATCCGAAGTGGATGCCTTGGCCGCGCTCAAGAAACGACTGGATCCGCACGGCCGTTGGCGTACCGATCTCGCGCGGCGCCTCGCGCTCGGCTGACGCGCGGTCCCGAAACGACGACGGCGACCGTTCCTCGAAGGAGCGGTCGCCGCGGATGCTTCTGCAAGGACTCGAACCTTGGACCCGGTGATTAAGAATCACCTGCTCTACCGACTGAGCTACAGAAGCGGGGCCGGGAATCTAGCGCAGCCTCGGGAGTTCCCAAGGCGACGCCCGGAGGGTGGATGACGGGATTTGAACCCGCGACCTCGAGAGCCACAATCTCACGCTCTAACCAACTGAGCTACACCCACCGTAGGGCGGAGAAGATACGAGGCACCGCGACTTCCTTCAAGCGTTCGCCTTGACTCCGGGGGTGGCTCACTTAGATTGGCGGGACGCCCTCGTAGGCTAATTGGATAAACCACTGGCCTCCGAAGCCGGTATTTCGGGTTCGAGTCCCGACGAGGGTATTTCCGCCGTCTGCGCCGGTAGCTCAACTGGATAGAGCATCGGATTTCTAATCCGACGGTTGTGGGTTCGATTCCCGCCCGGCGTGTCGATTCGGGGGGACGTTGCAGGCGCGTTCGGCGTCTTCCGTGGTGATGAAACGAGCCGGTCGGGTGGTGGCGTGGGCGGTTGCGGCGTGGGCCGAACATGAAGCCCGAGTGTTGTCGCCGAGCGGCCCCACAGAATCACCGTGCCCCCCGTTGGTCGCGGCCGTACCGAAGAACGCCGCGTTGCGGGTGGTGCTGACCCTCGACGACGGCACCGTCTGGCGGGGCACCCTGCCTCGCGTGGGGCGTCCTTGGCCCGACGCCCTCCCGCCGCTCCCGGTCGGCGGCGGCGGTCATGTCGTCGTGACCGCGAACGGTCATGCGATCGCACGGTCCACCTTCCGACGCGTCGTTCCTTCGTCCCAAGAGTCCGCGCGACGGGACGGCTAACATGACGCCGTGCCGCGACGCTCGCGTCGCGGGGGAGACGCATGAACGACGACATCCCGTTCGACGCGCGCATCGTCGAGGCCAAGATCAAGTGGGCGCGTCAGGGACGAAAGCCCTATCCGCCGCCGACGAGTTCCCGCAAGGACCGACTCCCGCCGGGGCAACACGAGGCGCGCGGTTGGCCCGTCCTCGATCTCGGCATCACACCGACCGTGACGCCGGAGACGTTCCGACTCGACGTCTCGGGTCTCGTCGAGCGTGCACGGTCTTATTCCTTCGACGAACTCATGGGGCTTCCCCAGACCGAAGACGTTTCCGACTTCCATTGCGTCACGACGTGGAGCACGTTCGACAATCGGTGGTCGGGCATTCGTTTCCGCGATCTTTGTCGCGACGTGGGGCCGAAGGCGTCGGCCGCGTTCGTGACGTTCGGATCGTACGACGGCTACACGACGAACTTGCCCTTCGACGCGTGCGTGGACGACGACGTCCTCATCGTTCACGCATGGAACGGTCGCCCGCTCGAGCGCGTCCATGGTGGACCGTTCCGCATGATCGTTCCCAAGCGCTATGCGTGGAAGTCCGCGAAGTGGCTGCGCTCCGTCGAGTTTCACGCGGACGACCGCCCCGGATTCTGGGAGGTCCGGGGCTATTCCAATACGGCCTTCCCCTTCGACGACGACCGTTTTTCAACCTGAGACTTTCGATGTCCCTCAAACACACCGATCCGCAGGCGTACGCGTTGCTCGAGCGGGAATGCCGATTCCGTGCCGAGTCCTTCGACCTCGTTCCGAGCGACAACCATCCGAGTCCGTCCGTTCTCGAGGCGGAACGGATGTACCCGCTGTTCTATTCGGAGAACGACGGGCGCAACTTCTACTATCCCGGCTGCGGGACCGTGAAGGAGGTCGAAGAGTTGGCCAAGGCGCGCGCGTTGGCGCTGTTTCCCGGCGCGGAACACGTGAACGTCAAGCCCACCGACGGGACGCGCGGAAACGAAGCGGTGTACCGCGCACTCCTCCGCAACGGCGACACCATCCTTTCGCTCGGACTCGCCGACGGAGGACACCTCTCGCACGGACTCAAGTGGAACTACTCGGGTCAGGACTACAAGATCGTGTCGTACGAGGTCACGCCGGACGGTCGGCTCGACTACGACCAAATCCGCGATCTCGCCCTTCGTGAGAAGCCCAAGATGATCATTGCGGGCGGGTCGTCGTGCCCGTTCCAATTCGATTTCGCGACCTTCGGCGCGATCGCGAAAGAGTCCGGCGCGCTCCTTCATGCCGACATCTCGCACTTCGTCGGTCTCGTGATCACGGGGCATCACCCGAGCCCGTTCCCGTTCGCGGATTCGATGATGACGACCGTTCA
>CAIWVZ010000289.1 GCA_903916245.1 uncultured Planctomycetota bacterium
CTCGCCGTGGCGCTCACGCTGCACGGATTGTTCAACTTCGTCGACATCGCGTTCGTCGGACGTCTCGACGCCGGTGCGATCGCCGCGGTGTCGATCGCGGGCGTCGTGGTGATGGTCCCGATGTTGCTTTTCGATGCCGTGTCGGGTGCGGCGGTGGCCGCTCTCTCTCGCGCTTGCGGTGCGGGAGATCGCGACGGCTTTCGCGGCGTCGCGCGGGCCCTTTGGTGGTCGGCCGCGCTCGCGGGGTTCTTATGCCTCGCCGCGGTGACGCCCGCCCGCCTCGTGATCGACGCCTATTTCGAAAAGGGTTCCGCGGTCGCGATCGCGGGGCGCGACTACCTCGACATCATGATGTGCGGCGCGGCCGGCATGTTCTTTCTCATGTCCGCGTCCGCGGTGTTTCGCGGTCGAGGCAGGAGTTTTTGGCCGGTGGTTCTCCTCGTCGGCGCGAACGTGTTGAACGCGATCTTGAACTGGATGCTGATCTTCGGGGAGTGGGGTGCCCCGCGGCTCGAAGTCGCCGGGGCCGCCCACGCCACGGTGGCGTCTCGCGGAGTGGCGGCCGTTCTCGGGGTCGGTGTGTTGTGGGTCGGCGCTTCGAAGGCCGATGGATCGTTCGGGTGGTCTTGGCCGTCTCGGCGCGACATCGCTCGACTTCTCGGCTCCGGAATGCTGGCAGCCCTCCAACTGTCGGTGCGCGTGGTTGCGTCGCTCGTGGTGATTCGGATCGCGTGTCACGGCCATCGCGATTCGGTGGCGCTCATGGACGGCGTGGGCGTCGCCAATCGACTGGAGATGATCCCAGTGTTCCTGGCCCTCGGCTGGGGGGCGGCCGCGACGACGGTCGTCGGCCAAAATTTGGGTGCGGGTCGGGTCGATCGCGCATTCCACGGGCTGCTCGTCGCCGTCGTCGCGGCGATCGTCACGGGTGGAGCCGTTGCGCTCGGTCTTTGGGTCTTCCGCGACCGATGCTTCGACGTCCTGGCGCCGGAGGCGTCGGCCGTCGCCCGCGAGGAGGCCTTTCGCTATCTGGGTTGGTCGCTCGCGACGTTCCCGTTCGTCGCGGCCGGAGCCGTAGTGGCGCGCGGCTTGAACGGGGCGGGGCGGTTCGGTTTGCCGCTCGCCGTCGACGCCTGTGCGTATGCGATCGTGCTTCCCGTCGCGGCGTGGTTCGCCGCTTCGACGTCCGGTTCCGAGGGGGCGTGGGCGGCGTATGCCGCGACGCACATCGGAGCGGCGGTCGTTTACTTGATCGTTCTATTCGGCGGGAATCGGCGCGGGAAATTGCAAGAAAATCACTGACGGGAACCCTCGTTCGTATCATGCACCCGGTGGAGGGTGCCGTGTCGAAGATCTCGAAGGCCGAACGACAAATGAACCTGGTGTCGATGCTGCTCGCGAGCCGCGTCCCCGTCCCGCTTTCGTCGATCCTCGGGAGTGTTTCCGGCTACGACGACGCGGACGCTCCGCGCGATACCCTCGAGAAGCGTTTCGATCGAGATCGCAAGGAACTGCGGGCGATCGGGCTCGACGTCGAATATCATCCCCTCGACGACGGCATCGGCGGCTACACGATCGACCGCCGCAAGAACATGCAGCGGCCGCTCAAGCTCGCGCCCGCGGAAGCCGCCTTGCTCGCGATCGCGGGGCGCATCGGTGCCGCGGCGACGGGCGGAGGCGCCCTGCACGAAGCGTTGAAGAGCGCCCTGCGGAAGTTGGCCGTCGATACTCCCGTCGACGACGGGCCCGAGGACTCCCTCCCGTTGGTGGTTTCTCGCGAGCGTCGCGAAGACGCTCCGGGGCATCGTTCCATCGAAATGCTCGCCAACGCGGTGGCGGAGCATCGGACGGTACGGTTCCTTTACGCGAGCGGGAGTGGCGAAACGACCCGGTCGCGCAACGTGACTCCATGGGGGCTCGGCCTCGCTTTGGGTGCGTGGTACGTCGTCGGGTGGTGTCACGCGAAAAAAGACGTGCGCGTTTTCAAACTCGTTCGCATCGAAGGCGAGGTCGAAATCGCCGGAGACGTCACGCCGATCCCGCGCCCGCGGGACTTCGTTTTGAAGGACCATCTTCCCGTTTTGCCTTACGACGTCGGGCGGGGCGAACGCGAGCGCGTGGTCTTGCGCCTCAAAGGGGCGCGCGAGGCGCAGGCCTTCGACGCGGCGCTTTCGCCGCGCGTCCTACGTCGCGACGACGACGGACTGGTGATCGAACTTCGCGTGCGACATCCGGAGGGCTTCGTTCCTTGGATTTTGACCGCGTCCGGAGACGTGGAAGCGCTCGAGCCCGCTACGCTTCGCACCGCCGTGCGTGCGGCGGCGATGCAGGCTCTCGATGCCGCGGGTAAGGAGGACGCATCGTGAATACGCCGTCCGAACACGACGTCGCACGCTGTCTCGCGATCCTCGCTGTGGCCAAGAAGCATCCCGGCATCACGCTCGACGCGCTCGCGAAGAAAACGCACATCACGCGCGCGGAACTCGAACGAGACCTTCTCGAGACCTTGGTGTTCTGCGGTGTGCCGCCGTACTTTCCGCATCAGTACGTGGCGGTATCCCTCGACGGCGATCGGGTGACGGTCGCCTTCGCCGATCAATTCGATCGACCCGTATCGTTGACACCGTTCGAGGCGTTGGCGTTGAAGGTCGCCGTCGAGAGTCTCGTGGCGCCCGGTGCCGCTCCTCCGCCCGTCATGCGTTCGTTGGTCGACAAAGTCGAAGCGGGCATGGCTCCCGCGGCTCGCGACGCGTTCCGCAAGCTCGCGGATTCCGTCGACGCGGGTGCGGGTGGGGCTTCGTCGCTCGCGCGGCGCATCGTGGCCGCCGCTGTCGGCAAGAACGTCGTGGAAATCGATTACCTGAAACCGGGAATCGGATTGTCGACGCGACGGGTCGTCGAGCCCTACGCGGTGCTCGAACACGGCGGAGCGTGGTACGTGGCCGCACGCGATCCGAAAGCGAACGCCGTGAAGGCGTTCCGCCTCGACCGTATTCTGGCGGCGACGGTGCTTCCGCAGCGGTTCCGCCCGGCGTCGAAGTGGTCGCCGGATGCGTTTCTCGGTGCGATGTCGCGTCGGGCCATGGAAAGCACGGGGCCGAAGTCCAAGATCCGTTTCTACGGTGCAGGGGTGCGTTGGATCGTGGAGAACGCCCCGCCGGGTACCGTCAAGCGCACCGGAGCCTCGGTGGTGTGGACGACGCCTTTCGAAGACGCGAAGGGATTCGCCGCGTTTCTCTTGGGATCGGGGGTCCCCTTCGAAGTCCTCGAGCCGAAGGCGTTGGTCCGTGAAGTCCGCGCCACCGCGACGGCGGTCGCGCGCCTCCACGACGGCAAGTCCCCGCCGACGCCTCAGTAGCCCGGCTGGACTTCGACGCCGTTCGACAACTCGAATCCGAGCGGCGACGTCGGCGTCGCGAAAAGTGCCTGCAAACGGAACGGCACGCCTTGGAAGAGCGGGTTGTTGACCACCGTGGGAGCGATCGACCACGAACCATCCGAGGGAACGACGAGGGTCGCGAAGATGATCGCCGTCGACACCGAGAAATAGACCTCGCAGTTCCCGCCGAGAGCCATCGGCGAGGATGGGAGGTCGCTCACGAGAATGTAGGCGGCCGATCCGGGAAGCGCTTGGGCTCCGGAAAGCGGTACCGGCTGTCCGAGCGTCGGAGGTGCCGAGACGAAGGTCGGTGACGCCGATCCCGATCCGCATCCGCTGCCGACCGTGATGCTCGTAGGACTCGTCGGCAGCGTGATCTTCATGACGAAGCCGTCGTCGAGCCCGGCGGGTCCGCTCAGGGCCGTCGTGGTCACCGGTAGATTCGTGGAAAGTCCGCCGCCGCAGATGTAGGCGTGCGCCGTGTCGTCGATGGCGAGCGACGTGCCTTCGTCGTAGCCGTTGCCGCCGATGTACGTCGAGTAAATCAAGACGGCACCACCCGGCTGAACCTTCGCGACGAAAGAATCGGCCGGGGATCCGCCGCCGTTGAACGTGCGCGCCATCGCGTCGGGGGTCGTCGGGAAGTTCGCCGAGTTGGTCCAACCGCCGACGATCGCGCGTCCGACGGCGTCGACGCAGATCTCGTTGCCTTGGTCCGTGGAGGAACCGCCGAGCAGCGTCGACCAAACGACCGACGAACCGTTCGACGCGACGCACGTGACGAAGGCGTCGCTGCCGTCACCGGTGCCGATCAGGGCTCCCGGCGTGGTGGGGAAGCCGAGCCCGGCCCCTCCCGTGACGAAGACGTTGCCGGTGGCGTCGAGCGCGCTGCCGAAGACCTGGTCGGTTCCGATACCGCCGAGGAACGTCGACCAAACGAGGCCGTTGCCCGCCGCATTCACCTTGGTGACGAACGCGTCGAGACTCCCGCCGTTGTGGATGCGATCGAAGGCGCCGAGCGTCGTCGGGAAAGCCGGTGAAGCGGTTCCCCCCGAAACGATCGCTTGGCCTTGAGGGTCGACCGCGAGGCTCATCGCCCAGTCGATGTCGGCGCCACCGAGACGCGTCGAGAAGCCGAGCGCGTTGCCGGTCGGGGTGAACTTGGCGACGAAGGCGTCCCAGTTTCCGTTGGCCGTCGTGTCGTACGCGCCCGTCGTCGCGGGGAAGTTCGTCGACATCGTTTGCCCCGCCACGTACACCGCGCCGGTGGCGTCGACGGCGAGGGCCTGCCCCCGGTCTTCGTTGTTGCCGCCGAGGAAGGTCGACCACGCAAGCGCGTTGCCGGCGGGCTGAATCTTCGTCACGAAGGTATCGCCGAACGCGTTGTACGACGTGTCGTAGGAGCCCGTCGTCACGGGAAACGCGGTGTCGCACATGCCGGTGACGTAGACCGCACCGTTCGCGTCGACTTTGATCGCGTTGCCCCAATCGGAACCGGAGCCTCCGAGAAACGTCGACCACACGCGAGCGGTTCCGGTGGTGTTCAACTTCGTGACGAAGGCGTCGTAGAAGGAGTTGAAGATGGTGACGTCGTAGGATCCGGGAACCGTCGGAAAGTTCGACGAATTGGTGCGGCCGGTGATGAACGCTTCGCCGGCCGCGTTGGTCGTGATCGCGTAGCAGGAATCGTAGTTGGATCCGCCGAGGTAACCGCCGTAGACGATCGCGGGATCCACCACGAGTTCGGCCGTGGGGTCGTGGTCCGGGGCGGAGAAGCCGTAGCGATTTCCCCCTTTGTGGACGAAGGTGCAGGCGACCGGACGCCGCGCGCCGTCGTCGCATCGGTCCCAGGCGACCGGAGGCGTCTGAATGAGGTCGCCGACATCCGTCGTCGCGACGAGAGCACCGTCCTTCACCGAAACCGTGTGCGCGCCGTCGATGCGAAAGACGACGTCGGACAGGTCGGCTCCCTTGCCGAGGATCACGTCCCATTCGAGACGGCCGTCGCGCTCACCCACGACCGCGTCGATGCCTTTCCACTTGCCGGGCCATCGAACGGCGTCGAACGCCGGGACTTCCGTCACCCAGGCGGCGGGATCGTCGCCGAGGAAGAAGTTGAACCTCCCGCGTTGAGCCGATTCGCCGAGTGCGGCTGACGGACGCCCTTCGAACGTCAGGAAGATCGAAGCGGCGCGATCCGTGCCGTCCGGCGTCATCGAGATCCGCATCCCCTCGTCGGTCACCCATGTGGTGACGTTCCCGGTGCGAACCTGGAAGCGGGCTTCGGGGTGCCATTGGCCTCGGTTCGCGATGAACGCGGGCTGAAGCGAGGGCCGTATCGCCGCGTCGTTCGCGATCGTCGGAACGTCGTCGACGAAAGTCGACACGACGGAAGCCGCGGGCCCCACGAGGAGTACGGCTGCGACGGCGAGAACGATGCGGAATGGGAGCATGAATCGGCGGTCGGAGGGTGAGTTCGCGCGTGCGGTCCGAAGCGCCGAGGGGAGTAGACTCCCGCAGGGGAGAAAATGCAAGGCAAGTAACGTTTTCCCTGGAAAATATTTCGTTCGGATGAGAGTGCCGCGACGATTTCGTCACGATTCGATCGCGTGTCCATGACGACAAAAGTCCGTGTCGCGGTGGGAGTTGCGAAGAGCGAGGCGCTCCATCCGATCGACCGAAACGAGGGATTCGAAGCGGATCCGCCGCGGTGTGGAAAACATGTGGAAAAATGCGCGCGCGCGGACGCCTTTCGGGAGGCTCGCCGCGCGCGTTCGTTCGATCTTCGGTTCGATCAGCGGTTCTTGGTCGTGTCGCTCGGCTTCGGCTCGATCGTGACGGTTCCGCACGACGCGAAGTCGACGGCGATGTCGGACGCGCTCGCGCCCTCCGACCCGCCGTCGCGCTCGGAGTCACCTGCGATATGCAGCGAATTCGAGTTCGCATTCCAAGCGAGGCCGCGCGGGGCGCCGCCCGGAATACGGCGCGGCTTCCGCGCGTCGTCGACGCCGCCGTTCGTGGTGAGCGCGATCAGGAACGATCCGATCTCGGTCTCCGGAGTTCCCGCGAGGCCGCAGGAGAGACTCGCCGAGCCGCTCGAACCCGTGATCCAAAGGGTGCCCGAGTTGTCCACAGCGAGACTGTGGACGGCGTCTCCGGCGTCGCCCCCGATGACCGTCGTCCAGACGCGGTCACGGGCATCCGCCGTCAGGCACGCGACGAAGCCGTCGTCGCCGTGGTCGACGCCCGACGACCCGGGATATCCGGGGCCGAATCGTCCCGAAACGACGATGCGCCCGGAGCCGTCGACGGCGACGCCGGAGGCGGAGTCGTCCGAGGGGCCCCCAAAACGCGAACCGACATACGGGCGGGAGAGGTCATCGAGGATCAAGGCGAAGACGTCGGTGCCTCCGGCGGCCGACGAGGCGTCGAGGAAATGGCGGCTCGCGGTCGATCCGACGACGGCGACACGACCCCGGCCGAGATTCGACAGGGCGGAGCCTTCGTCGTCGCCCTCGCCCCCGACGTACGTACCCGACGTCACCATTCCGGCGACGCCGTCGAGGGTCACCACGAACGCGTCCTTGCCGCCCGCGAGGGTGGACTGCGCCGCGTTCGGGGAGACCGGGAAGTTCGTGGACGCGGTCGTGCCGACCGCGACGAGGGCGCCGGACTCGGTGGTGCAAAGGGCGTTCAGGACGTCGTCCGACGCGCCGCCGAAGCGGAGACACCATTCGAGCGAGGTCCCCTTGGCGGAAAGCCGCGCGCACCAGGCGTCGGACGTCCCGGCCGCCCCCGCGCCGCTCGTCACCGCGCTGTTGGGGAAGGCGCCGGATGTCGAGCCGCCGATGAAGAGGCGCCCGGAGGCGTCGACGGCGAGGCTCGTGCCCTCGTCGTGGCCCTTGCCGCCGATCACCGTGCACCAGACGACGCTCGTGCCGTTCGATGCCAGTTTCATGACGAACACGTCGCCGCGCGTTTCCGAAGCCGCATCGAAGCAGCCGACGCCGGAGGGAAACGAGGACGACGCGCATGTCCCGACGAGGTAGGCCGCGCCGTCCGCGTCCGTCGCGACCGCGCGGGCCGCGTCGAGAGAGACGTCGCCGAGATAGCTGACGAAGGAGATGACGGGGCGAATCGACAGGGCCTCGTCGCTGCCGAGGTCCTTCACGTCGAACCCGAAGCGGTTCGCGTCGAGTTTGCGATAGGCGACCGTCACATCGCGTTGCTGCCCGTCGGCGTCGACGGCGTAGGCGGAGGGGAGCGACTGGCGCAGTTCGCCGATCGCCGTTTCGATCACGAGGTCGCCGGACGGAGTGAGATCGATGCGGTTGGCGCCGTCGACCTCGGTCGTGAAGGCGCCGATCGCCGCGCCGGCGTCCGCGATGACGTCGTAGCTCAATCGGTGGCTCGCATCGCGCCAAACGACTTCGATACCTCGATCGGCACCCTTTTGAGAAACGGCGTCCCAGGTCGGAAGGTCGGTGAAGCAGCCGTTGCCTTCCGTGCCCCGGATGTACGAAACGCGTCCCGGAAGCTCGGAGATCCCCTCGGTCCGCACTCCGCTCGAACCGTTGCCGAAGCGGAGTTTCACGGCCGCGCCCGTCAGGTTGGGATCGCGTTCGGAGCGCCGATCACGCATCGAAAGGACGGCGCCCTCGGACGTCAGCCAAGCCTCGATGTTTCCGGCGCGCCCGTGGAACGCGACCTTCGAATCGTGTTGGCCCGCGTTCGGAATCCAGGCCACGGGCATCGAGCGCGCAGCGATGGGATGCGACGAGGCGACGGATGCCGACGCGGATGACGGGTGGTCCGAAGATGCCGGAACGGCCGCGAGGATGAGCAGTCCGAGGACCGCGAACGGAACGATGACGGAGACTGGACGCATGGGAAGGGGCACTCGTCGACGATGGCGGGGGTGAGTCCCCGTGGTCTTCTCTTCGTCGGTGCGGACGGCGGGCTTGAATGCGTTCCGACCGCGTGCGGGACGCGTCGTTTCCGACTCGGAAAGAGTTTTTTTCGGGGAAACCCCAATCGGTCGGGGTTCCAACGGAGCCACACCCCAACGGGGGTCGTGTTTCCCTTGACCCCCATCCCGTGAGACCGTTTAATGGCCCCCCCTCCGAACCCGTCGATGTCTTCCACCTCCCGTCTCCTCCGCCTCGCCGCCGTTCCGCTCCTCGCGGGTTGGCTTGCGGCCCAAGACCCCGTCGTCGACCGCGGACGTTTGGACGTCGCCCGTTCGGAGGGGCGCGACCGGGTCGTATTGAAGGCGGCCGACGCCTTGGTGGCGGCGGGGAAGGCGGACATCGAGGTCCTGGGTGCCGCCGTCGACGCCGCCGAAAACATCGGGGACTACGCCGCCGCCCGAACGTGGATCAAGCGGTGGGCCGATGCGGCCCCTTCGGATCCGCTGCCCGTGATCCGCGCCGCGGAACTGGCCCTTCGCCTCGCGGATCCCGACGGCGCCGAAACTCTGATCTTGCCCCTCACGGCGACCCTCGATCCCGTGCCCGCCGACCGCCCCGCCGTCCGATTCCGCGCCGTCGCGGCCCTCGGACGTGCGCATCTCGTGCGCGGACGTGACGCGACCGCCGAGCGGCTCTTCGATCGGCTCGTGGAAGAGGCGAAGAGGGTCGTCGTCACGGCGCCCGACGACCTCGTCGCGCTCGCCGACGCGTATGTGTTCTTCGGGGGTATGAAGGAAGCCGAAAAGGCGCTCGTCGACGCCCAGAAGGCGGCTCCCTCGGACCCTCGACCGAGCATCGCCCTCGGCTTTCACTATGCCCGACGCATGTATCTCCCCGCCGACGCGGTTGCGGAGTTCAACGCGGCCCTGAAGATTCGCCCGAACTCGGGCGACGCCCTTTTCGGCCTGGCGGAGACTCTCGACGGTTGGATGACGGCGGAGAACCACGCGAAGCGGTCACGGGAGGCCTTGGAAAAACTGGCCGACATCAATCCCCTTCACGTCGAGGCCGGTGTTTGGACCGCCCGGGACGCGATGACCAACTTCCGCATCCCCGAGGGATTGAAGACCCTCGATCGGATCGCGACGGTCGCGCCGAAGCACCCCGGCGTGTTGACGCTCCGCGCCGTGGCGACCTACCTCACCGAAGGCGAAGGGGCCCTCACGACCGCGTTCGCCCCGGTTTTCGCCGTCGACCCGACTTACGGCGAAGCCTATCGCGTGCTCGCCGACGTCCTGAACCAAAGGCGTCGCTGGCCCGAATCGCTGCGGTTCGCCGAGGAGGCCGCCAAAAAGGATCCCGAAGATCCGCGGATCCGCGACGACGTCGCGCGATACGCGTTGTTTCTCGGGGAAGGGGACAAGGGACTCGCCGCGTTGAAGGCGGCCGACGAACGGGACGCCTTCGGGCAGCCGTGGCGCATCAACATGCGCAAGCTCCTCGCGAAGATGTCGAAGTCGTTCACGACGGTCAAGGCGGGGCGCTTCGACGTTCGCCTTCCCGTCAACGAAGCGGACTTGCTCTCGCGGGTCTACGGCCCGTTCATCGAGCGTTCCTACGGCATCCTCCGCGCCAAGTACGGAGTCGATCCGGACGGGGTGGCGACGACCCGCGACCGCATGTTGCTCGAGATTTTCACGAGCCACGCCGACTTCTCGGTCCGCACGCTCGGTTTCAACGGACTCGGGGCTCTCGGCGTGTGTTTCGGGCCGTTCCTCGCCGTCGATGCTCCGCAGGCGGCGCCCGAAGGTGAGATCGGATGGGCGCGCGTGTTCCATCACGAGCTCGCCCATTCCATGACGTTGGCGCTGTCGAAGGGCCGCGTGCCGCGATGGCTGACCGAAGGATTGTCCACCTACGAGGAAGTGTGTTTCAACACGTCGTGGGTGCGCCCGATGCATCGCGAACTGTTCGATGCGTGGAAGGGGAACGACCTCCTCGCGATTTCGACGTTCGACGCCGCGTTCGGTACGTCGCGTATCGGGTTCGCGTACTTCCAAGGGGGGCTCGTCGCAGGATGGCTCGTCGATCGATTCGGCATGCCGAAGATGGTCGAATTGCTTCGCACCCTGGCGGAGGACGTGCCTCCGAACGCGGCGATCGCGCGTGTCTTCGGCGTCGAACCATCGCGTCTCGACGAGGATTTCGCCGAACACGTCGGGCGTATGGTCGGCGGGTGGAAACTCACGGCGATTCCGTCGCGCGCGCGCGCCGAGCGCTTGTCGACGGAGGCGAAAGAGGGCAAGGCGACGCTCGCCGGGCTGATCGATCTCGGCAACTTCGCCCTCGCGACGGGGAATCCCGTCGAAGCCGAGGCGCGTCTCGTCGCGGCGCGTGCGATGGACGCGGATGCGGCGTCGGTGCGTTGGCTCGATGCGCGGCTCGCGGCGGCGCTCGGCAGATCGGATCGAGCGAAGGACATCATGAAGCGCCTCGCCGACGAAGGGTTCGAAGATTTCGACCTCTTCATGGCGCTCGGCGAAAAGGCGGAAAAAGACGGCGAGGGCGGCAAGGCGCTCGATTGGTACACGCGTGCGATCGCCGCATTCCCGAAGGCGGCGGACGGACGTTCGCCGCGACTTAGGGCGGCGCGGCTGTTGCGCGGCGAGGGCCGCCGTGACGAAGCGCAGGCGCTCGTCGAAGCGCACCTCGAGTGCGCTCCCGAGGACATGAAGGCGCGTGCCTCGGCGATCGAAGCCGCGCGTGCCGCCGGCGACAAGCGGCGTCTGCTCCATCATCTCGAAAACGGGATCATGGTGGATCCGACGCAGGCCGAATGGCATCTCGAGCGGGCGCGTCTCGCGAAGGAATCCGGGGATGTCGCGAAAGCCGTCGAAGCCGCCGGATGCGCGTCGGCCGCGCTTCCTCCCGGCAAGGAACGCACCGCCGCCTTCGTCTTCGAGGCCGAATGCCTCGTTGCATCGGGTGATCCTCGCACCGCGCTTCTTCGCATCGAAAAGGCGCTCTCCGAAACCCCCGACGACGCGGCGGCTCGTGCCCTGAAGGAGCGGCTGTCCGCGACCGGAGATCCCCCCAAATGATGGACCTGCTCGAAGGAACATGGACGCGGGTCCGCGACGCGGTGGCACGCGACGTGGGGGACCGCGTGTTCGGGATGTGGTTCGACGGCGTTCGTGTGCGCGGCTTGGCCCGCAGCGTCCTGTCGCTCGACGTCCCGACGGCGGAGTGCAGAAACTGGATCCTCCAGAACTACCTGACCCTCCTCGAGAAACGCGCCACGGAAACGGTCGGCGCTCCGATCCGAATCGAATTGCGCGTCGCTCGCGAAGCCGCCTCGGAAGCGGTCACCGAAGACGATGCGTCGCCGGCGCGCGTGTTCTCGACGTTCGTACCTTCGGCACGCACCGAACTCGCCATGCGCATGTTGCGATGGACGGCCGACGGACGGACCCCCACCTTTTCTCCGGTTTTCGTTTACGGCCCCGAAGGTGCGGGCAAATCACATTTGGCGGCGGCTACCGTCGCCGCGGCGCCTCGGGCCGACTACGCCCTTTTCCTCACGGCGGACGCGTTCACGGAACGCTTCACCGCGAGCATGAAGGTGCGGCGATTGGCGGAGTTCCGCGAGCAGATTCTGAGGGCGCGGCTCCTCGTGATCGACGGC